>NZ_DXLC01000122.1:0-3459 GCF_019414905.1 Streptococcus sp.
GTCAGATGTGTATAAGAGACAGACCTTGGATAAATACCGCCGTGTTCTGAGAGAAGGAACCATCTGGATAGCTGAGATTGAGGCCAAGGAAAGAGAAAATTCTGGCATCAATACTCTCAAGATTGACTACAATAAAAAAGATGGCTACTATTTCCATGTGACCAATTCGCAACTAGGAAATGTGCCTGCTCACTTTTTCCGCAAGGCAACGCTGAAAAACTCAGAACGTTTTGGAACCGAAGAATTAGCCCGTATCGAGGGAGATATGCTGGAGGCGCGTGAGAAGTCAGCTAACCTAGAGTACGAAATTTTTATGCGTATTCGTGAAGAGGTCAGCAAGTACATCCAGCGTTTGCAGGCTCTAGCCCAAGGAATTGCGACAGTTGATGTCTTACAGAGTCTGGCGGTTGTGGCTGAAACCCAGCATTTGATTCGACCTGAATTCAGAGATGATTCGCGAATTGATATCCAGAAAGGGCGCCATGCTGTCGTTGAAAAGGTCATGGGGGCTCAGACCTATATTCCCAATACGATTCAGATGGCAGAAGATATTAGTATTCAACTGATTACAGGGCCAAACATGAGCGGGAAGTCAACCTACATGCGTCAGTTAGCCATGACGGCGGTTATGGCCCAGCTGGGTTCTTATGTGCCAGCGGAAAGCGCCCATTTACCGATTTTTGATGCCATTTTTACCCGTATCGGAGCAGCAGATGACTTGGTTTCAGGCCAATCAACCTTTATGGTGGAGATGATGGAGGCCAACAATGCCATTTCGCATGCGACTAAGAATTCTTTGATTCTCTTCGATGAGTTAGGTCGTGGAACTGCAACTTATGACGGTATGGCTCTTGCTCAGTCTATCATCGAATACATTCATGAGCATATCGGAGCCAAGACCCTCTTTGCGACCCACTACCATGAGTTGACTAGTCTAGAGTCCAGCCTGGAACACTTGATCAATGTTCACGTGGCAACCTTGGAGCAGGATGGGCAGGTCACCTTCCTTCACAAGATTGAACCAGGACCAGCCGATAAATCCTATGGTATCCATGTTGCCAAGATTGCTGGCTTGCCAGCAGACCTTTTAGCAAGGGCGGATAAGATTTTGACTCAGTTAGAGAATCAGGGTACAGAAAGCCCAGATACTATGAAACAAACAAGTGCCGTCACTGAACAGATTTCACTCTTTGACGCGCCAGCAGACCATCCTATCCTAACAGAATTAGCTAAACTGGATGTTTACAATATGACACCTATGCAGGCTATGAATGTCTTGGTCGAGTTAAAACAAAAATTATAAAGAATGAACTATTTGTCATTCTAGCTGTATCAAGGAGACTTCTTTGACAATCCCCCACTTTTTTGCTAGAATAACATCACACAAACAGAATGAGAAGAAGCTGACACATTGTCGCTCCCTTTTGTCTATTTTTTAAGGAGAAAGTATGCTGATTCAGAAAATAAAAACCTACAAGTGGCAGGCCTTGGCTTCGCTCCTGATGACAGGCTTGATGGTTGCTAGTTCACTTTTGCAACCGCGTTACCTGCAGGAAGTGTTAGACGCCCTACTTGCTGGGAAATATGAAGCTATTTATAGTATCGGGGCTTGGTTGATTGGTGTGGCCTTGGTCGGTTTGGTTGCTGGTGGGCTTAATGTTATCCTTGCAGCCTATATTGCCCAAGGAGTTTCATCTGACCTTCGGGAGGACGCCTTCCGTAAAATCCAAACCTTTTCTTATGCCAATATTGAACAATTTAATGCGGGAAATCTAGTCGTTCGAATGACAAATGATATCAACCAGATTCAGAACGTGGTCATGATGACCTTCCAAATTCTTTTCAGACTTCCCCTCTTGTTCATCGGTTCGTTTATCCTTGCGGTTCAAACTCTTCCTTCGCTGTGGTGGGTGATTGTTCTCATGGTGGTCTTGATTTTTGGTTTGACTGCTGTCATGATGGGAATGATGGGGCCTCGTTTTGCCAAGTTTCAAACCCTTCTTGAACGCATTAATGCCATTGCCAAGGAAAATTTGCGTGGCGTTCGTGTGGTCAAGTCCTTTGTCCAAGAAAAAGAGCAGTTTGCTAAGTTTACAGAGGTTTCAGACGAGCTACTCGGTCAAAATCTTTACATCGGTTATGCCTTTTCAGTAGTGGAACCTTTTATGATGTTGGTCGGTTATGGGGCGGTCTTCCTCTCTATTTGGCTAGTTGCAGGGATGGTTCAGTCGGATCCGTCAGTTGTTGGATCCATTGCTTCCTTTGTCAATTACCTAAGCCAGATTATCTTTACCATTGTTATGGTTGGATTTTTGGGAAATTCTGTCAGTCGTGCTATGATTTCCATGCGTCGTATTCGAGAAATTCTTGACGCAGAGCCAGCCATGACCTTCAAGGATGTCCCAGATGAAGAGTTGGTTGGAAGTCTTAGCTTTGAAAATGTAACCTTTACCTATCCAATGGACAAGGAACCAATGCTGAAAGATGTGACCTTTACTATCGAACCTGGTCAGATGGTTGGTGTCGTTGGAGCAACTGGTGCAGGAAAATCAACCTTGGCTCAATTGATTCCGCGTCTCTTTGACCCGCAGGAAGGGGCTATCAAAATCGGAGGAAAGGATATTCGAGAAGTGAGTGAAGGGACCCTACGTAAAGCTGTCTCTATCGTTCTCCAACGTGCCATTCTCTTCAGTGGAACGATTGCAGATAACTTGAGACAGGGTAAGGGAGATGCTACTCTATTTGAAATGGGGCGCGCAGCCAATATTGCCCAGGCTAGTGAATTCATTCATCGTATGGAGAAAACCTTTGAAAGTCCAGTTGAGGAACGAGGAACCAATTTCTCAGGTGGGCAAAAACAAAGGATGTCGATTGCGCGTGGGATTGTCAGCAATCCGCGCATTCTGATTTTTGACGATTCGACCTCAGCCTTGGATGCCAAGTCAGAGCGCCTGGTGCAAGAAGCCTTGAATAAGGATCTGAAGGGGACGACAACCATTATCATCGCGCAAAAGATTAGCTCGGTTGTCAATGCAGATAAAATCTTGGTTTTAGATCAAGGACGATTGATTGGTCAAGGTACGCATGCAGACTTGGTTGCCAACAATGCTGTTTACCGTGAAATCTATGAAACACAGAAGGGAAAGGAGGAGTAAAATGAAGACAGTTCAATTTTTTTGGAATTATTTTAAAGTTTATAAGTTATCATTTGTAGTTGTTATTCTGATGATTGTTCTAGCGACTCTTGCCCAAGCCCTCTTTCCAGTCTTTTCTGGACAAGCAGTGACGCAGTTAGCTAATTTAGTTCAAGCTTATCAAGATGGTAATCCAGAACTTGTTTGGCAGAGTCTATCAGGAATCATGGTCAATCTTGGTCTGCTGGTTTTGGTTCTCTTTATCTCCAGTGTCATATACATGTGTCTTATGACGCGCGTGATTGCAGAATCGACCAACGAGATG
>NZ_DXLC01000123.1:0-2079 GCF_019414905.1 Streptococcus sp.
TCCGGGAGGTGTTGGTCCTATGACAATTACTATGCTGATGGAGCAAACTTATCAAGCAGCACTTCGGACATTGGATAGAAAATAAGAGAAACATTCGCTGAAGAGAGTGTATTTTCAATAGCTATATCTAAAACGGCAGAAATGAATATTAAATTTTAGATATAAGATTACAAAAGGAGGTCTGCGCCTCCTTTTTGTTGTATAATGGAGTGAGGTGATTAGATGATTTTAAAAATTTATAATGGGGAATATAGTTTACAATGGGATGGAATATACTACTTATCACTAATTGATTATCCAAATATTCAAGAATGGGAATTAGAAAAAATTGCTAAATTTATAGCTTACGAAAAACTTCATAAACGTCAAACAAGTATTGAGTGTGCTGATTCTTGTTTAAAAAAAGAGATTTTAGATTACATCTTTCAGCATCTCTTTCTGCCACCATTTACCCCTACAAATAAAATAGTAGCCTCGACTTATGATCTACATAAGAGGTTAGTGACTTCAGACTACTGTAGTCATACTACTACTATAGATGCAGCGATTTCTATCTTTAAAACAGGTCAGCTCTTATCTGCTGTGAAAGCCTTTGGGCGAGATGCTGAGGAATTAGTTTTGGATAATCGAAATGCTGCATCGGATCCGATAGATTATTTTGACTATGTCATGTTAGGGTGGTCAAATACAAGTTCTGGTTATCGATTAGCGATGGAACGTTTATTAGGTCGATCTCCTTCAGAGAAAGAATTACAAGACAAGTTTATTCCTGGAGTGAGTTTTCATTTTATCTATACAGATTTGATTAAACTTACTGGTTATATTTTTGATGGCTACCATGTTGCAAAAATTAAGAACATGTTGAACTTATTTAGTGAGTTGTATATTTGCATTATTCCAACTCATAATAAGAGCCAATTTGAAAATATTATTCCAAGTCAATTACTGGATAGGGTGTATTATCTTGACCATGATGGAGAAGGTTTGGAGGAGTGGGTTAAAAAAGTATATCAGATTGTTTTAAAACGATCAGGTAAAGGATAGTTGAGGAAAAAACGATGAAAGTGATTGATCAAGCCTTACTAGAAAAAGTCATTATTGAACGTTCTCGTACCAGTCATAAAGGAGACTATGGTCGTCTGCTGTTGCTGGGTGGGACTTATCCTTATGGTGGTGCTATCATCATGGCTGCTTTAGCAGCTGTAAAAAGCGGTGCAGGATTGGTAACTATTGGAACAGATAGGGAAAATATCCCAGTTTTGCACAGTCATTTACCTGAGGCTATGGCCTTTGCTCTTCAAGACCAGCAATTGTTAAAAGAGCAATTGGAGAAGGCAGAAGTTGTCTTGCTGGGGCCTGGTTTACGAGACGATGCTTTTGGAGAAGATCTAGTCAAACAGGTCTTTGCTAGCTTAAAAAAGAATCAGATTTTGATTGTAGATGGTGGTGCCCTGACCATTCTTGCTAGAACAAGTTTGTCATTTCAATCTAGCCAGCTTATCCTAACTCCCCACCAAAAGGAGTGGGAAAAACTGTCTGGAATTACGATTGAAAAGCAAAACGAAGCTACAACAGCTAGTGCCCTGACTTCTTTCCCTCAAGGAACAATTTTGGTAGAGAAAGGTGCGGCTACTCGTATTTGGCAAGCTGGCCAATCTGATTATTTCCAGTTACAGGTTGGCGGTCCCTATCAGGCGACTGGGGGAATGGGAGATACTCTGGCTGGGATGATTGCAGGATTTGCAGGCCAATTCCGACAGGCCAGTCTCTACGAGCGTGTAACCGTAGCGACTCATCTTCATTCAGCGATAGCCCAAGAATTAGCTCAAGAACATTATGTGGTCTTGCCAACGGAAATTAGTAATTGTCTTCCTAAAGTAATGAATAAAATAACTCAAAAAAGACTGGAATAAAATTCAATTTTAGGAGAAAACGAAGTAAATATTACCACAATAAAACGCATAATATCAAGTTTTTTAATACTTGATACTATGCGTTTTTGACTTTAAAGCCTTTTTAGTCTGTTTCTATTTTGGAGCAATCTTTTGCTCAGTATGTTTTATAATTTTTCGTTGATGA
>NZ_DXLC01000124.1:0-2527 GCF_019414905.1 Streptococcus sp.
AAGCCCATAAACGATTGATGAAAAAATTCTGATGATGCACCTGAATCTCAATGATAACTTGGGTTCCATTGTCCAACTCCGCTAAGACGTCTATACTGGTATAGAAATCCTGCGCTGAGTAAGGCAGGGAAGGCAAGACGTGAATATTGCTTCCCTCCAAAATGGTCACATTTTTGGCTGGTAAATCCAACATATCGCGAATAAATTGACAAGTGATTTCTGGATTGCTAAAGATTTTCTTAGCAACCAAGTCATTGGTTGGGCTGATGCCCGGATGACGTACAGTCATATTTCTTCTCCTTTCATTATAGCACATTTTTACCTCTAGGTTGACTAGATTTAATGCTTCTATCTATTTATTCGTAAAAAAGCGTAACTTCTCAAAGTAACTTCCCTCTCTCTCCCAAAATTGGAAGTCAGTTTTAGAAGTGACCCAATGAAAATCAAAGAGCAAACTAGGAAACTAGCCGCAGGTTGCTCAAAACACTGTTTTGAGGTTGCAGATAGAACTGACGAAGTCAGTAACATATATATACGGCAAGGCGAAGCTGACGTGGTTTGAAGAGATTTTCGAAGAGTATTACCTTTCTTTCTTGCATTGATTACTTAGATATGCTACAGTGGTGGTGGCGATTACAAAAAAAGGAGCATGTTATGCAAAATCCAGCTTTGTTAGAAGAAATCAAGACTTATAGAGGACGGGATGAGGTTCCAGAAGACTTTGATGCTTTCTGGGATGAGGAAGTGAAAAAAGTTTTAACTCTTCCAGCTTATCAGTTGGAGGAAAGAGATTTTCACATCTCTCAAGTCAAGTGCTATGAGTTGACATTTGAAGGAACCAATGAAGGTAAGGTCTATGCACGTGTCGTCCTTCCAAAGAGTGAGGAGAAGGTTCCTATAATCTTCCATTTCCATGGTTATATGGGACGTGGCTGGGATTGGATCGATATGCTGGCCTATACCGTGTCTGGTTACGGTGTTGTTTCCATGGATGTGCGGGGACAGTCAGGTTATTCACAGGACGGTTTGCGTTCTCCTTTAGGAAATACGGTTAAAGGGCATATCATTCGTGGGGCTGTGGAAGGTCGGGATCATCTCTTTTATAAGGATGTCTATCTTGATATTTACCAGTTGGTTGAAATTATTGCCAGTCTGCCTCAGGTGGATGAGAAGCGTCTTTCTAGCTATGGTGCCTCACAAGGAGGGGCTCTAGCTCTAGTTGCAGCAGCACTCAATCCTCGGATTCGGAAAACAGTTGCCATCTATCCTTTCTTGTCAGACTTTAGACGAGTGCTTGAGATTGGCAATACAAGTGAGGCCTATGACGAATTGTTCCGTTATTTCAAGTTCCACGATCCCTTCCATGAAACAGAGGAGGAAATCATGGCGACCCTTGCCTATATCGATGTGAAAAATCTCGCACATCGTATCAAGGGTAAGGTTAAGATGATTACGGGCTTGGACGACGATGTTTGCTATCCTATCACCCAGTTTGCGATTTACAACCGTCTAACCTGCGATAAGGCCTATCGCATCATGCCTGAGTATGCCCACGAAGCCATGAATGTCTTTGTCAATGACCAAGTCTACAACTGGCTATGTGGTAGCGAGATCCCTTTTAAGTACGTAAAATAATGAATGAGAGAGCCTAGTAGCTCTCTTTTTTGTAGTTTAATAAAAACGATTTAAAATAGATGACTCTCTAAAACTACTTTCAGAAACGGCTGTTCTATAAAATACTTTTGAAACTGGAATCTATCCTACTACAAACTATTGAAAGCGCTTCACAGATGCTATATAATAAACTCATAAGAACAAAGAAAAGGAGGAAATAGGATGCCACAGATTACTAAAGAAGCCTTGATTGCACAAATCAAAGATGGAATCATCGTTTCTTGTCAGGCCCTTCCTCACGAACCGCTCTATACAGAAGCGGGAGGAGTCATTCCCTTGCTGGTCAAAGCGGCTGAGCAAGGTGGAGCAGTCGGTATCCGAGCAAACAGTGTTCGCGATATCAAGGAAATCAAGGAGGTTACCAACCTTCCAATCATTGGGATAATTAAACGAGATTATCCACCACAAGAACCCTTCATCACTGCTACTATGAAAGAAGTTGATGAATTGGCAGAACTGGACATCGAGGTGATTGCTCTGGATTGTACCAAGCGTGAACGCTACGATGGTTTAGAGATTCAAGAGTTCATTCGTCAGGTTAAGGAGAAATATCCTCATCAGCTCTTGATGGCTGATACAAGTACTTTCGAGGAAGGATTGGCAGCTGTTGAAGCAGGAATTGACTTTGTCGGAACAACCTTATCAGGATACACATCTTACAGTCCTAAAGTGGATGGTCCCGATTTTGAATTAATCAAAAAACTCTGTGATGCTGGTGTAGATGTCATTGCAGAAGGGAAAATCCACACACCAGAACAAGCCAAACAAATCCTGGGATATGGAGTTCGAGGCATTGTTGTAGGTGGCGCTATTACTAGACCAAAAGAGATTACGGAACGCTTCGTTGCTGGTC
>NZ_DXLC01000124.1:2537-8982 GCF_019414905.1 Streptococcus sp.
GAGTATGATTATCACTAAAATCAGTCGTTTAGGAACTTATGTGGGAGTCAATCCACATTTTGCAACATTAATAGATTTTATAGAAAAAACAGGACTAGAAAATTTAACAGAAGGTCCGATTGATATCGATGGTGATCGATTGTTTGGAAATTGCTTTACTTATCTAGCAGACGGTCAAGCAGGAGCTTTCTTTGAAACTCACCAAAAATATTTGGATATTCATTTAGTTTTGGAAAACGAAGAAGCCATGGCTGTTACGTCGCCGGAAAATGTAAGCGTTACCCAAAAATATGATGATGAGAAAGATATTGAATTATACACAGGGGAAGTGGAACAGTTAGTTCATTTGAGAGCTGGCGAATGCCTCATCACTTTTCCAGAAGATTTACATCAACCCAAGGTTCGTATAAATGATGAACCTGTGAAAAAAGTTGTCTTTAAAGTTGCGATTTCTTAATGTAGAAAGGGAAGAACAATGAAAAAAATGAGAAAGTTTTTATGTTTAGCTGGAGTTGCGCTAGCAGCTGTTGCCTTGGTAGCTTGTTCAGGAAAGAAAGAAACTACAGCTGACACTGAACCACCGACAGAATTATCTGGTGAGATTACAATGTGGCACTCCTTTACTCAAGGACCGCGTTTAGAAAGTATTCAAAAATCAGCAGATGCATTCATGCAAAAGCATCCAAAAACGAAAATCAAGATTGAAACATTTTCTTGGAATGACTTCTATACTAAATGGACTACAGGTTTAGCAAATGGAAATGTGCCAGATATCAGTACAGCTCTTCCTAACCAAGTAATGGAAATGGTAAACTCAGATGCTTTGGTTCCTCTAAACGATTCTATCAAGCGTATTGGACAGGATAAATTTAACGAAACTGCCTTAAATGAAGCAAAAATCGGAAATGATTACTACTCTGTTCCTCTTTATTCACATGCACAAGTCATGTGGGTTAGAACAGATTTGTTAAAAGAACATAATATTGAGGTTCCTAAAACTTGGGATCAACTCTATGAAGCTTCTAAAAAATTGAAAGAAGCTGGAGTTTATGGCTTGTCTGTTCCATTTGGGACAAACGACTTAATGGCAACACGTTTCTTGAACTTCTATGTTCGTAGTGGTGGTGGAAGTCTCTTGACAAAAGATCTTAAAGCAGATTTGACAAGCCAACTTGCTCAAGATGGTATTAAATACTGGGTTAAAATGTATAAAGAAATCTCACCTCAAGATTCTTTGAACTTTAATGTCCTTCAACAAGCTACCTTGTTCTATCAAGGAAAAACAGCATTTGACTTTAACTCTGGCTTCCATATTGGAGGGATTAATGCCAACAGTCCTCAATTGATTGATTCGATTGATGCTTATCCTATTCCAAAAATCAAAGAATCTGATAAAGACCAAGGAATTGAAACCTCAAACATTCCAATAGTTGTTTGGAAAAATTCAAAACATCCAGAAGTTGCTAAAGCATTCTTGGAATCACTTTATAATGAAGAAGACTACGTTAAATTCCTTGATTCAACTCCAGTAGGTATGTTGCCAACTATTAAGGGAATTAGCGATTCTGCAGCCTATAAAGAAAATGAAACTCGTAAGAAATTTAAACATGCTGAAGAAGTGATTACTGAAGCTGTTAAAAAAGGTACTGCTATTGGTTATGAAAATGGACCAAGTGTACAAGCTGGTATGTTGACTAACCAACACATTATTGAACAAATGTTCCAAGATATCATTTCAAATGGAACAGATCCTATGAAAGCAGCAAAAGAAGCAGAAAAACAATTAAACGATTTATTTGAGGCTGCTCAGTAGATGTAAAAGACTAGAAAATAGGTGGGCTAGTGAGCTGAAAAGCCCTAGCCCAATCTTGTAAAAGAAGGGAGAAGGAGAATGGTTAAAGAACGTAATTTAACTCGCTGGATATTTGTTTTGCCAGCTATGATTATCGTAGGATTACTCTTTGTTTATCCGTTTTTCTCGAGTATTTTTTATAGCTTTACCAATAAGCATTTGATTATGCCTAATTATAAATTTGTTGGTTTAGCTAACTATAAAGCTGTGCTATCAGATCCCAACTTCTTTAATGCGTTCTTTAATTCAATTAAGTGGACCGTTTTCTCATTAGTTGGTCAAGTTTTAGTAGGGTTTGTATTGGCTTTGGCTCTTCACAGAGTACGCCACTTCAAGAAATTATATAGGACCTTATTGATTGTTCCTTGGGCATTTCCTACCATCGTTATTGCCTTTTCTTGGCAGTGGATTCTAAACGGGGTTTATGGCTACTTACCTAATCTAATCGTAAAATTAGGTTTAATGGAACATACGCCTGCATTTTTGACAGATAGTACATGGGCATTCCTATGTTTGGTGTTTATCAACATTTGGTTTGGAGCGCCGATGATCATGGTTAATGTGCTTTCAGCTTTGCAAACAGTACCAGAAGAACAATTTGAGGCTGCTAAGATAGATGGTGCTTCAAGTTGGCAAGTGTTCAAATTTATCGTCTTTCCACATATCAAAGTGGTTGTAGGGCTTCTAGTTGTTTTGAGAACTGTATGGATCTTTAATAACTTTGACATTATCTACCTAATTACAGGTGGTGGACCAGCCAATGCTACAACGACGCTTCCAATTTTTGCCTACAACCTAGGTTGGGGAACTAAATTGTTGGGTCGTGCTTCAGCAGTTACAGTATTGCTCTTTATCTTCTTGGTGGCAATTTGCTTTATCTACTTTGCTATCATCAGTAAGTGGGAAAAGGAGGGTAGAAAATAATGAAGAAGAAATCCGGTATTTATTTAGATATTCTCTCACATGTACTCTTGATTGGTGCGACCATCGTTGCAATTTTCCCATTGGTATGGATTATCATATCTTCTGTCAAGGGGAAAGGGGAATTAACTCAGTATCCAACACGATTTTGGCCTGAACAATTTACATTAGATTATTTCACTCATGTTATTAACGATTTGCACTTTATTGATAACATTCGAAACAGTTTAATCATTGCCTTAGCTACAACCGTTATTGCGATTATTATTTCTGCTATGGCAGCCTATGGTATTGTTAGATTCTTCCCTAAATTGGGAGCAATCATGTCGAGATTACTTGTCATTACCTACATTTTCCCACCAATTTTGTTAGCAATTCCCTATTCAATTGCCATTGCTAAAGTTGGATTAACAAATAGTTTATTTGGCTTGATGATGGTTTATCTATCTTTTAGTGTTCCATATGCAGTTTGGCTCTTAGTTGGATTTTTCCAAACAGTTCCAATTGGAATTGAAGAAGCAGCTAGAATTGATGGTGCAAATAAATTTGTTACATTTTATAAAGTTGTGCTACCGATTGTAGCACCAGGTATTGTAGCAACAGCTATTTATACATTTATCAATGCTTGGAATGAATTCTTGTATGCTTTAATTTTGATTAACAATACAGGAAAGATGACAGTAGCAGTAGCTCTTCGATCTCTTAACGGTTCAGAAATTTTAGACTGGGGAGATATGATGGCAGCATCTGTTATTGTGGTTCTTCCATCAATTATTTTCTTCTCTATTATCCAAAATAAGATTGCAAGTGGATTATCAGAAGGATCTGTGAAGTAAACGAAAGAAGGAAAAAATGAATAAGAGCGGTCTTTATTCAAAACTAGGAATTTCTGTTGTAGGAATTAGGCTTTTAATGGGAGTACCCACTTTGATTCATGCGAATGAATTAAACTATGGTCAACTGTCTATATCTCCTATTTTTCAAGGAGGTTCATATCAACTGAACAATAAGAGTATAGATATCAGCCCTTTGTTATTAGATAAATT
This sequence comes from Streptococcus sp., assembly GCF_019414905.1. Lineage (GTDB taxonomy): Bacteria > Bacillota > Bacilli > Lactobacillales > Streptococcaceae > Streptococcus. Next base: position 6,357 of record NZ_DXLC01000124.1, read on the forward strand.
ATCTGGAGAGAGTCAGACAGTAGTAATGAAATTTAAAGCAGATAAACCAAACTCGCTTCAAGCTTTGTTTGGTCTATCTAATAGTAAAGCAGGCTTTAAAAATAATTACTTTTCAATTTTCATGAGAGATTCTGGTGAGATAGGTGTAGAAATAAGAGACGCCCAAAAGGGAATAAATTATTTATTTTCTAGACCAGCTTCATTATGGGGAAAGCATAAAGGACAGGCAGTTGAAAATACACTCGTATTTGTATCTGATTCTAAAGATAAGACATACACAATGTATGTTAATGGTATAGAAGTGTTCTCTGAAACAGTTGATACATTTTTGCCGATTTCAAATATAAATGGTATAGATAAGGCAACACTAGGAGCTGTTAATCGTGAAGGCAAGGATCATTATCTTGCAAGAGGAAGTATTGATGAAATCAGTCTATTTAATAAAGCAATTAGTGATCAGGAAGTTTCAACTATTCCCTTGTCAAATCCATTTCAGTTAATTTTCCAATCAGGAGATTCTACTCAAGCAAACTATTTTAGAATACCGACATTATATACATTAAGTAGTGGAAGAGTTCTATCAAGTATTGATGCACGTTATGGTGGGACTCATGATTCTAAAAGTAAGATTAATATCGCGACTTCTTATAGTGATGATAATGGGAAAACGTGGAGTGAGCCAACTTTTGCTATGAAGTTTAATGACTATGAGGAGCAGTTAGTTTACTGGCCACGAGATAATAAATTAAAGAATAGTCAAATTAGTGGAAGTGCTTCATTTATAGATTCATCCATTGTTGAAGATAAAAAATCTGGGAAAACGATATTATTAGCTGATGTTATGCCTGCTGGTATCGGAAATAATAATGCAAATAAAGCTGATTCAGGTTTTAAAGAAATAAACGGTCATTATTATTTAAAACTAAAGAAGAATGGAGATAACGATTTCCGTTATACAGTTAGAGAAAATGGTGTCGTTTACGATGAAACAACAAATAAACCTACAAATTATACTGTAAATGATAAGTATGAAGTTTTGGAGGGAGGAAAGTCTTTAACAGTCGAACAATATTCGGTTGATTTTGATAGTGGCTCTCTAAGAGAAAGGCATAATGGAAAACAGGTTCCTATGAATGTTTTCTACAAAGATTCGTTATTTAAAGTGACTCCTACTAATTATATAGCAATGACAACTAGTCAGAATAGAGGAGAGAGTTGGGAACAATTTAAGTTATTGCCTCCGTTCTTAGGTGAAAAACATAATGGAACTTACTTATGTCCCGGACAAGGTTTAGCATTAAAATCAAGTAACAGATTAATTTTTGCAACATATACCAGTGGCGAACTAACTTATCTCATTTCTGATGATAGTGGTCAAACATGGAAGAAATCCTCAGCTTCAATTCCGTTTAAGAATGCGACAGCAGAAGCGCAAATGGTTGAAATGAGAGATGGTGTGATTAGAACATTCTTTAGAACTACTACAGGTAAGATTGCCTATATGACTAGTAGAGATTCTGGAGAAACATGGTCAGAAGTTTCGTATATCGATGGAATTCAACAAACTTCATATGGTACACAAGTATCTGCAATTAAATACTCTCAATTAATTGATGGAAAAGAAGCAGTCATTTTGAGTACACCAAATTCTAAAAATGGCCGTAAGGGAGGCCAATTAGTTGTCGGTTTAGTCAATAAAGAAGATGATAGTATTGATTGGAAGTACCACTATGACATTGATTTGCCTTCGTATGGTTATGCATATTCTGCGATTACAGAATTGCCAAATCATCACATAGGTGTATTATTTGAAAAATATGATTCATGGTCGAGAAATGAATTGCATTTAAGTAATGTAGTTCAGTACATAGATTTGGAAATTAATGATTTAACAAAATAAAGGAGAAAAAACATGGTTAAATACGGTGTTGTTGGAACAGGATATTTTGGAGCTGAGTTGGCTCGTTATATGCAAAAGAATGATGGAGCAGAGATTACTCTTCTCTATGATCCAGATAATGCAGAGGCTATTGCAGAAGAATTGGGAGCAAAAGTAGCAAGTTCCCTAGATGAGTTGGTTTCTAGCGATGAAGTAGATTGTGTTATCGTCGCAACTCCAAATAATCTTCATAAGGAACCGGTTATTAAGGCTGCACAACATGGCAAAAATGTTTTCTGTGAAAAACCAATTGCGCTTTCTTATCAAGATTGTCGCGAGATGGTAGATGCATGTAAAGAAAATAATGTAACCTTTATGGCAGGACATATTATGAACTTCTTTAATGGTGTCCATCATGCAAAAGAACTAATTAATCAAGGAGTCATCGGAGACGTTCTATATTGTCACACAGCTCGTAATGGTTGGGAAGAACAACAACCGTCAGTATCATGGAAAAAAATTCGTGAAAAATCAGGTGGTCACTTGTATCACCATATTCATGAATTGGATTGCGTGCAATTCCTTATGGGTGGTATGCCAGAAACTGTAACCATGACAGGTGGAAATGTAGCCCATGAAGGTGAAAATTTCGGTGATGAAGATGATATGATTTTTGTCAATATGGAATTTTCTAATAAACGTTTTGCCTTGTTAGAATGGGGTTCAGCTTATCGTTGGGGTGAACAT
>NZ_DXLC01000124.1:8992-10114 GCF_019414905.1 Streptococcus sp.
CGAAAGGTGCTATCCGCTTAGACTTATTCAACTGTAAAGGAACTCTTAAGCTAGATGGACAAGAAAGCTATTTCTTGATTCATGAATCACAAGAAGAAGATGATGATCGTACTCGCATCTATCATAGTACAGAGATGGACGGAGCAATTGCTTATGGTAAACCAGGTAAACGTACTCCATTATGGCTATCATCTGTGATCGACAAAGAAATGCGATATCTGCATGAGATTATGCAAGGAGCTCCAGTATCAGAAGAATTTGCAAAACTATTGACAGGTGAAGCTGCTCTAGAAGCAATTGCTACTGCAGATGCTTGTACCCAATCGATGTTTGAAGATCGCAAAGTAAAATTGTCAGAAATTGTAAAATAAACAGAATATAAAGGGGATGAAAAATTTATTTTCTCCCCTCATTTCGGAAATAAGTTAGGAGAAAATCTATGTCAGATTTAAAAAAATACGAAGGTGTCATTCCAGCCTTCTACGCATGTTATGATGATCAAGGAGAAGTGAGTCCAGAGCGTACGCGTGCTTTGGTTCAATACTTCATTGATAAAGGTGTTCAAGGTCTTTATGTCAATGGATCTTCTGGCGAATGTATCTACCAAAGCGTTGAAGACCGCAAGTTGATTTTGGAAGAAGTCATGGCAGTTGCCAAAGGTAAATTGACCATTATTGCTCACGTTGCTTGCAACAATACCAAAGACAGTATGGAACTTGCTCGCCACGCAGAAAGTTTGGGAGTAGATGCTATTGCGACGATTCCACCTATTTATTTCCGCTTACCAGAATACTCAGTTGCTAAGTACTGGAACGATATCAGTTCTGCAGCTCCAAATACAGACTATGTGATTTATAACATTCCTCAATTGGCAGGGGTTGCTTTGACTCCAAGTCTTTACACTGAAATGTTGAAAAATCCACGTGTTATCGGTGTGAAGAACTCTTCTATGCCAGTTCAAGATATCCAAACTTTTGTGAGTCTTGGTGGAGAAGACCATATCGTCTTTAACGGTCCAGATGAACAGTTCCTAGGCGGCCGCCTCATGGGTGCTAAGGCTGGTATCGGTGGTACTTACGGTGCTATGCCAGAACTCTTCTTGAAACTCAACCAATTGATTGC
>NZ_DXLC01000125.1:0-1446 GCF_019414905.1 Streptococcus sp.
CAAGCCTTGCTCCTGAATACGAGCCTGCTCACCCTGAGATTTGATAGCTTCTAATGATTCGGTCAATCTAGCCATCTGATCTTGTAAGGTCTTCAAACTCGCTTCTTCAGAACGCAAGCTTACTTCTTCTTCAGCAATTTCTTTTTGCAATTGCTCCAGCTCTGGCTTGATGAAAATGCTGTTATTTTGGCGATTGGCACCACCCGCATAGGAACCACCTGTGCGCAACTCTGTGCCGTCCAAAGTCACCATACGAACCTGATAACGAACCCGGCGAGCAGCTGCACGAGCATGTTCTACGGTATCAAAGATAGCCGTCGTAGCTAGCAAGTTCTTGAAAATGGCTTCCAGTCTAGTATCGAATGTCACCAACTCATCTGCCATGCCCAGAAATCCTGAACTTGCAGCAATAGCATCTTGGTTCTGACTAGAAATCGTACGCGCCTTAATAGTGGTCAAAGGAAGGAAGGTCGCACGACCAGCTCTGTTACGTTTTAGGAAATCAATCGCCTTGGTTGCCGACTCTTCATCTTCTACGATGATATGCTGACTGCTGGCTCCAAGCGCAATCTCTAAGGCAGTTTGATAATGCACATCAAAGGTCAGGTGCTCACTAACAGCACCAATAATTCCACCAAGTCGGGCTTTTTCTTGGAGAACACTCTTAACACCTGCATAAAAGTTACTATGATTTCTCAGAATATTTTCCAAACTTTGGGCTCTAGCCTGCTTGTTTTTGAGACTATCCAGACGGTCAAAGAGTTGACTTTGTTGAGCTTGATAGGAAGTTTTCTGTTCCTCTTGCTCCTTGGCAATAGCTTGATAGTCGGCCAATAATTTCTGAACCTGTTCCTTAGCAGTTTCAAGCTCTTCTTTTTGCTGACTAGCCTTCTCTTTAGCTGTAGCCAGCTGTTCTTTCAGCTTTTCTAGTTGATCTGCTTGTTTTTGAGAAAGCTGACGACTATTTTCCAACTCGTTTTCGATACGGGTCAGCTGGTTTGAGACATCTGCTTCTTCTTGTAAAAGAGCTACAAAGCGTTCGCGTAAGAGCTCAATCATCTGATCAGGATCATCTGAAAAAGCCAGCAATTCAGCTTCTAAACGATTAAGTTTTTGATTATTTTGGACTAGATTTTCTTCTAAGAGAGCTAAAGAGCTTTCTTTTTCAGCCTTTTCCTGACTTAGAGCCTTTCTCTTATCCTCTAAAGTAGCCAAACGAGCTTGTGCTTCCTGTTGATTCAGGGCTACTTGCTCAGATTCCAGTTTCGATAAGGCTAATTTTCTCTCTAAATCACTAATCAGACTGGTCAAATCCATCAAACTGCCTTGGTCTTTGGCCATTTCAGCCTGTAAATCTTGGCGTTGCTTTTTAAGGTTTTGATTTTCTTCTTCTAATTTTTCACGCTTCTGGTAGTAGCTCGTCAAGAGGTCCTGCACCTGAGCCCA
>NZ_DXLC01000126.1:0-1068 GCF_019414905.1 Streptococcus sp.
CTCAAGGAGACCTTTGGCAAGATGAAGACTCTTTCTTTTGAACTGCTACCAGGTCAAAGTCATCTCGTTTCTCACTATGAAGGCTTTTCGGATATGAGTATTGATAGACAAGGAAATAGCCTCAACATTGAATTTGATAGTTCTCGCTACCAGTCAGCTGACATTATCAAGCAAACCCTGTCTGATTTTGAAATCCGCGATTTGAAAATGGTGGATACAGATATCGAGGATATTATCCGCCGCTTCTACCGAAAGGAGCTCTAATATGGTCAAATTGTGGAGACGTTATAAACCCTTTATCAATGCAGGTGTTCAGGAGTTGATTACCTATCGAGTCAACTTTATTCTTTATCGAATCGGCGATGTCATGGGAGCTTTTGTGGCCTTTTATCTCTGGAAGGCTGTCTTTGATTCATCACAGGAGTCCTTGATTCAGGGCTTTAGTATGGCAGATATTACCCTATACATCATCATGAGTTTTGTGACCAATCTTTTGACCAGGTCGGATAGCTCCTTTATGATTGGGGAGGAGGTCAAGGATGGTTCCATCATCATGCGCTTGTTGCGACCAGTGCATTTTGCGGCATCTTACCTTTTTACAGAGCTTGGCTCCAAGTGGTTGATTTTTATCAGTGTCGGACTTCCATTTTTAAGTGTCATTGTCTTGATGAAAATCTTATCTGGAAAAGGTATTGTAGAAGTGCTAGGTTTAACTGTTCTTTATCTTTTTAGCCTAACGCTGGCCTATCTGATTAACTTTTTCTTTAATATCTGCTTTGGATTTTCTGCCTTTGTGTTTAAAAATCTATGGGGTTCCAATCTACTCAAGACTTCCATAGTGGCCTTTATGTCTGGAAGTTTGATTCCCTTGGCTTTCTTTCCAAAGGTTGTTTCAGATATTCTCTCATTCTTGCCTTTTTCATCCTTGATTTACACTCCAGTCATGATTATTGTTGGGAAATACGATGCCAGCCAGATTCTTCAGGCACTCCTTTTGCAGTTTTTCTGGCTCTTAGTGATGGTGGGCTTGTCTCAGTTGATTTGGAAACGAGTCCAGTCATTTATCAC
>NZ_DXLC01000127.1:0-5910 GCF_019414905.1 Streptococcus sp.
TGGTGCTCTTCCTGGAAATGAAGGACGTGGTTATGTCCTTCGCCGTCTTCTCCGTCGTGCTTCTATGCATGGTCAAAAATTGGGTATCAACGAGCCTTTCCTTTACAAACTCGTTCCAACTGTTGGTAAAATCATGGAAAGCTACTACCCAGAAGTACTTGAAAAACGTGACTTTATCGAAAAAATCGTTAAGAGCGAAGAAGAATCATTTGCTCGTACCCTTCACTCTGGTCAACACTTTGCCCAAGGCATCGTAGCTGACTTGAAAGAAAAAGGTCAATCTGTCATTGCTGGTCAAGATGTCTTTAAACTCTATGACACTTATGGATTCCCAGTTGAATTGACTGAAGAAATCGCTGAAGAAGCTGGTATGACTGTAGACCGTGAAGGTTTTGAAGCAGCCATGAAAGAACAGCAAGAGCGCGCGCGTGCCTCAGCTGTCAAGGGTGGCTCAATGGGTATGCAAAATGAAACCCTTCAAAACATCACTGTAGAAAGTGTCTTCAACTACAATGCTAGCCAATTGTCTTCTAAATTGGTAGCTATCGTGGCTGACAATGCAGAAGTAGAAGCTGTATCAGAAGGAACTGCCTCTCTTATCTTTGCGGAAACGCCATTCTACGCTGAAATGGGTGGACAGGTCGCTGACCACGGACAAATCTTGGATGAGTCAGGTAAGGTTGTGGCTACTGTGACAAATGTTCAAAAAGCACCAAACGGACAAGCCCTTCACACTGTTGATGTTCTTACACCGCTTGCCTTGAACCAAGAATATACGCTGGCAATCGATACCAATCGTCGTCACCGTATCATGAAAAACCACACTGCGACTCACTTGCTTCACGCTGCCCTTCATAATATTCTTGGAAACCATGCGACACAAGCAGGATCTCTTAACGAAGTCGAATTCCTTCGTTTTGACTTTACCCACTTCCAAGCTGTGACTGCTGAAGAATTGCGTGCGATTGAACAGCAAGTCAACGAGAAAATCTGGGAAGCTCTTGAAGTGAAGACAGTTGAAACGGATATTGACACTGCCAAAGAAATGGGAGCTATGGCCCTCTTTGGTGAGAAATACGGCAAGGAAGTTCGTGTTGTTACTATCGGTGACTACTCTATCGAGCTTTGTGGTGGTACCCACGTTGGCAACACTTCTGAAATTGGTCTCTTCAAGATTGTCAAAGAAGAAGGGATCGGATCAGGAACTCGCCGTATCTTGGCAGTGACTGGTAAGGAAGCCTTTGAAGCCTACCGTGAACAAGAGGACGCTCTTAAAGCTGTTGCAGCAACCTTGAAAGCACCTCAACTTAAAGAAGTACCTCACAAGGTAGAAGGACTTCAAGAACAACTTCGTCAATTGCAAAAAGAAAATGCTGAGTTGAAAGAAAAAGCCGCAGCTGCAGCCGCAGGCGACATCTTCAAGGATGTGAAGGAAGTCAATGGTCACCGTTACATTGCTAGTCAAGTTTCTGTATCAGATGCAGGTGCCCTTCGTACTTTTGCAGATAACTGGAAACAAAAAGACTACTCTGATCTTCTTGTCCTAGTTGCCGCTATCGGTGACAAAGTCAATGTCCTTGTAGCAAGCAAGACAAAAGACCTTCATGCAGGAAACCTTGTCAAAGAATTGGCACCAATCGTCGATGGACGTGGTGGTGGTAAACCAGACATGGCCATGGCAGGAGGAAGCAATCAAGCTAAAATCCAAGAATTGTTGGATGCAGTAGCAGGTAAATTGTAATCAAGTAAAGATCTATCCATTTGGGTAGGTCTTTTTATGACTACAAAAAAGCCAAATCCGTTTGGACCTGGCTGGGTTATTATGAGCTATTAGATAGTATTGGCTACCCAGACACTTACGGATCTAGCTGAGACTGGGAATTGTCCATAACCTTCCTCATCAATTGTAACTTGACCTTGGTGGTTGCCAAGTAAATCTACAAAGGTTTGGTTAGCCCATTCTTGGCCGACAAACATTGACTTGTTGTTTTCTTGGTCATTTGAAATCAAGACTGCGATTGGGGATTGATTTTCAGCACCTGAACGGACCCAACCGATACAGTTAGCATCATCAAAGTAGTCATTTTGTTCTCCATAGGCCAAATCTTTTCGGATGGCTAGGAGGCGGTCAAGGACCTCTTTGAAATCTTGTTGAGCATATTGCCCTGAAATTCCATAGTAGTCGCCGTAAAAGACACATGGAAGGCCATTTTGGCGCAATAGAATGAGGGCATAGGCTGCTGGTTTGAACCATTCTTCAACGGTAGACTCAAGAGCCTGACCTCGTTGTGTATCGTGGTTGTCGACAAAAGTCACAGCCTTGTCAGGCTTGAGTTCAACCAAGCTATCTGTGAAAATACCACGAAGGTCATAGTTTGAACCTGCTCGACTAGCATCAAAGAGATTCTGGTGGAGACGAACATCGACAAGGTCAAAGCGTTCTTCCGTTTTTTCAAGATAGTCCAGATTGGCTTCCTTGTCTGGATTCCAAAATTCACCAAAAACATAGAAATCCTCACTGTATTTTTCCTTCATATCGCGGATAAAATTGCGCATAAAGAAAGAGTCAATGTGCTTAACGGCATCCAAACGGAAACCAGCAATACCAGTCGTTTCCATGAACCAGTCAGCCCAGTCATAGATATTTTGGATGACTTCAGGATGTTTAAAGTCTAGGTCGGCATACATGAGGTAGTCGTAGTTGCCGTTTTCATTATCGACCAATTCCTCGTTAGCCCAGCCCTTGTTGTCTCCTTGAATCAGATAAATCCCAGACTTACGGCGTTTCGCATCGTAGTCTGTACCTGTGAAGTGGTACCAGTGCCAGTGGAAGTCATTGTAGGTATCTTGGCGACCATCGAAGGTAAAGCTAGTCCAGCCATTGATGGTGAAGGGTTCCCCAAGTTCAACTGTACGGTCTACAGGATCCACTTCAATAACCTGAAAGGCTTCCATGTGATCGGCTGCAGCCTTGTGGTTGAGTACCACATCGGCCATAGGCTGGATTCCCTGTGCTTTTAGGGTTTGAATGGCTTGAAGATAGTCTTCTTTGAAACCATACTTGGTGCGGATAGTACCTTTTTGGTTAAACTCTCCTAGGTCGAATAAGTCATAGACCCCATAGCCGACATCTTTTTCATTGGTTGCCTTAAAAGCTGGTGGCATCCAGACATGACTGATACCTAGATCAGCTAGGTGTGGAGCATCTTCAGCCAGACGCGTCCAGTGCTGACCATCGTGGGGCAGATACCATTCAAAGTATTGCATGAGTGTTTGATTTTGCATGATGTTTCCTCTTACTTGTCAATCTTGTTCTTTATTCTATCATAAAGTATTGGTTAGCGCCAACGTTTGCATAAGATAGAAAGAAACTATTTTAACTACTTAAAATAAAGTATTGATTTTTTTGTATCAAAGTGCTAGTATAACAGTATGTAATATAGATAAAGATAGGAGTCATCCCATGATTGAATTTCAAAATGTTAGTAAGTTGTATGGTGATAAAGAGGCTTTGAGCAATCTCAATCTGCAGATTGAAAATGGGGAGATTATGGGCTTGATTGGCCATAATGGGGCTGGAAAATCGACCACCATAAAATCCTTAGTCAGTATCATTTCGCCTAGCAGTGGTCGTATTTTGGTAGACGGTCAGGATTTATCGGAAAATCGCTTGGCGATCAAACGAAAGATTGGCTACGTTGCAGACTCGCCTGACTTATTTTTACGTTTAACGGCCAATGAATTTTGGGAATTGATCGCTTCATCCTATGATCTAACTAGCTCTGACTTGGAGTCTAGTCTAGCTAGGCTATTGAGTGTTTTTGATTTTGCTGAAAATCGCTATCAGGTTATTGAAACCCTTTCTCACGGAATGCGTCAGAAAGTCTTTGTCATCGGAGCACTCTTGTCTGATCCTGATATTTGGGTCTTGGACGAACCCTTGACTGGTTTGGATCCCCAGGCTGCCTTTGATTTGAAGCAGATGATGAAGGAACATGCACAAAAAGGCAAGACAGTCTTGTTTTCAACCCATGTCCTAGAGGTGGCCGAGCAAGTCTGTGATCGGATTGCCATTTTGAAAAAGGGGCATTTGATTTATTGTGGTAGGGTAGAGGACTTGAGAAAAGACCACCCAGACCAGTCTTTGGAAAGTATCTACCTTAGCCTTGCTGGTAGAAAAGAGGAGGTTTCAGATGCGTCTCAAGGTCATTAAAAAATTAGTTGATATCAATATCCTCTATTCATCTCAAGAAGCTAATCTGGCTAACCTACGAAAGAAGCAAGCTAAAAATCCTGGGAAAAAAGTAAATGTTTCCGCTAGAGTCCTAGGTTCTTACATTTTTTCCAGTCTCTTGATGCTCATCATGTTTATAAATATAGCCTTTCGTTTTCCTTTTGAGGAAAGGCCAAGTTTTTTTAGTAGCATGATTGCTATTTTACTGGTGCTTGCCTTTTCAACTTCTTTCACTGCCTTTTACAATGTCTTTTATGAGAGTAAGGACTTGGCATCGTATAGGCCCTATGCCTTTAAAGAATCAGAGATTATAATTGCTAAAGGACTGTCTGTTCTCTTGCCAGCTCTAGCTGGAATTGTACCAATCCTAGCTTATTTTCTAGTCCTCTATATTAGGCTAGCTCCTTCTCTTTGGCTGGGCTTGCCTTTGATGCTGCTGTCCTTGGCCTTGTTATTTGTCTCTGTTACTTTAGTGATGGTAGTGGCAGTACATTTCTTGGCTCAGACTAGGGTCTTCAGAAAGTATCAGTCTATTTTTGCCAATGTGATGATTGGAATAGGAGTTCTCATACCTTTAATATTTGTCCTCTTTCTACAGTCGACTTTTGGAAGTATTGTTGACAAAGTTAGAGACATTCCATTTCTCCTTTATCCTCTTCATATCTTTTACAAAATAGCAGTGGAGCCTTTTTCGACAGAAGCCATCTTGGGTTTGCTCGCTTGGATAACTCTAACTGTCTTCTTGCTTTACCTGACCAAAAAGAAGGTTCTTCCTCATTTTTATGACGTGATCCTACTTAATAGTGAGGAGAAGGTCAAAAAAGAACGTCGCAGCAAGGAGAGAATTTCAACTACTAATAAAAAGGGATTTTTCCGTATGGTTTTACGCTACCACCTCACCCTCTTGGGACAGGGGACTGGCGTGATTACAGTGCTTTTTACAAGTGCTTTTCTTCCTTATCTCATGATGATCGGTCTGATTTCCAACATCCGAGATTCTCAGATAGTTCCAGACATTCATCCTCCATACTGGTTACCCTTGTTTTTTATAGCTCTCTTTATAGCAGTTGTCAATAACAATATCACCAGCCTGCATTCAATTGCCTTGTCCTTGGAGAGGGAAAATGTTGATTTTCTTAAGAGTTTACCCTTTGACTTTGCTCGTTATGTGAAAGTGAAATTTTGGATTATATTTGCTGTCCAGTCCTTTTTACCAGTTCTGACTTTACTTGGCCTTTCTCTATATCTAGGCTTGCCCATCCTTTCGATGATTTACCTCCTTGTGGTATGGATCCTTGCCAGTGTCATCCTTTCTTGCCACCATTACCTTAAGGACGTAAAAAATCTGTCAACCAATTGGAGTAGTATTACGGACCTGGTGAACCGTTCAAATCGTATAGTAGCAATAGTTTTACTCTTAATTTATAGTGTTATCTTAATGATTTTAGTCATAGCAAGTTTGTTCTTGGTTCGGTCTCTCGCCCCTGTCCTTGCCATCAGCTTGGGAGTAGGAGTTCTTATCCTCTTGCTTGGTCTTGCTATTTTTGGCTATCATTACTACCTGTCACGCATATTGACAGAAATAGAAAAAAGATGAGATAGTTGGTCGCTTGCTTGATAAATTTTATAAAAAGAAATGAGGCTGAGCAAAAAGTCACTTCTAACTAGCAAAAAAA
>NZ_DXLC01000128.1:0-9970 GCF_019414905.1 Streptococcus sp.
GTGCCTTGGACAAAATCAAAGGCTTGTTCTAATAGAACTACTCCTCAACACTTTAGTTGAGGAGTTTTTGTTTGAGCTGATCGCAAAAAAGATCCTTGAGAAAACTCAAGGACCTTTCTAGTCTAGTAAACTAGATTATTTTTTCAAGTTGTAGAATGATTTCAATCCACGGTATTCAGCTACTTCACCAAGTTGGTCTTCGATACGAAGCAATTGGTTGTATTTAGCGATACGGTCTGTACGTGAAAGTGAACCAGTCTTGATTTGTCCTGCGTTAGTTGCAACTGCGATGTCAGCGATTGTTGAATCTTCAGTTTCACCTGAACGGTGTGATACAACGGCAGTGTAACCAGCTTCTTTAGCCATTTCGATAGCTTCGAAAGTTTCAGTAAGAGTACCGATTTGGTTAACTTTGATAAGGATTGAGTTAGCAGCACCTTCTGCAATACCTTTTTCAAGGTAAGAAGTGTTTGTTACGAAGAAGTCGTCACCAACCAATTGAACTTTACCACCAAGACGTTCAGTAAGAGCTTTCCAACCGTCCCAGTCATTTTCATCCATACCATCTTCGATAGTGATGATTGGGTATTTGTTTACCAATTCTTCAAGGTAGTCGATTTGTTCTGCAGCAGTACGTACAGCTGCTCCTTCACCTTCAAATTTAGTGTAGTCGTAAACTTTACGTTCTTTATCGTAGAATTCTGATGAAGCACAGTCAAATCCGATAAATACGTCTTTACCAGGAACATATCCAGCAGCTTCGATAGCAGCAAGGATAGTTTCAACTCCGTCTTCAGTTCCTTCGAAACGAGGAGCGAATCCACCTTCGTCACCTACGGCTGTTTCCAGACCACGAGATTTAAGGATTTTCTTAAGAGCGTGGAAGATTTCAGCACCCCAACGAAGAGCTTCTTTGAATGATGGCGCACCAGCAGGTACGATCATGAATTCTTGGAAAGCGATTGGAGCATCAGAGTGAGAACCACCGTTGATGATATTCATCATTGGAGTTGGAAGAACTTTAGTGTTGAATCCACCTAGGTAGCTGTAAAGTGGGATTTCAAGGTAGTCAGCAGCAGCACGAGCTACAGCGATAGACACACCAAGGATTGCGTTTGCACCCAATTTACCTTTGTTAGGAGTTCCGTCAAGTGCGATCATAGCACGGTCAATAGCTTGTTGGTCACGTACATCGTAGCCGATGATAGCTTCAGCGATGATGTTGTTTACGTTGTCAACAGCTTTTTGTGTACCAAGACCACCGTAACGAGATTTGTCACCGTCGCGAAGTTCAACTGCTTCGTGTTCACCAGTAGAAGCTCCTGATGGAACCATACCACGTCCGAAAGCACCTGATTCAGTATAAACTTCTACTTCAAGTGTTGGGTTACCGCGTGAGTCTAGGACTTCGCGAGCGTAAACATCAGTAATAATTGACATTTCTTACTCTCCTTTGAGTTTAAATTTTTTACACCTCTATGATACCTTAAAAATACGCGTTTTTCAAGAAAAAACGTTATCTTTGTGCAAATTTTCCTTAACTTTATAAAGTAATCGCTTTCTTTTGTCTGTTTTATTCTAACTTTTATGATATACTGTTTTCATGACAGATTTATCGAAACAATTACTTGAAAAAGCTCATGGTGGGCCAAAATTAAATCCGGATGAGCAAAGACGCTATCTTGGTACCTTTGAGGAAAGAGTTCTTGGATATGCAGATATTGACACAGCAAATAGCCCGCAGTTAGAAAAAGGCTTTTTATCCATTTTAGAAAACCTTCAGGAAAAGGCTGAGCCACTATTTGTGAAGATTTCACCAACTATCGAATTTGACAAACAAGTTTTCTACTTAAAAGAAGCAAAAGAAACTGATAGTCAAGCTACCATTGTATCTGAAGAGCATACTTCTTCTCCTTTTGGCCTGATTATCCACACCAATGCACCAGTTCAAGTAGAAGAAAAGAACCTTCGACTTGCTTTTGCAAAACTTTGGGAAGTTAAAAAGGAAGAACCAGCCAAAACATCCTTATGGAAGAAATGGTTTGGCTAAACATTGCGCATACTTAATAAACGCCCAATATTGGCAGCCGTGCGCTCCAGATAGAGACCGGCATTTTTCAAACTATCTTCTAAAGGTTCGCTTTTCTCTAAAATAGAAAAGGCAGCTTGGATATTTTCAAATGGTAGGGAAGGTAAATCTTCAGCAAGACTACCACAAATAGCAATGACAGGAACTCCGACAGGGGTTCTTTTTGCAACGCCTATCAGCGCTTTCCCAGCAAAGCTTTGACTGTCCAGTCTACCTTCTCCTACAACAACCAAGTCAGCATCTGCAACTTTCTTATCAAAATCAATCAAATCTAAACAGGTATCAATTCCAGACACGATATTTGCCTGAGCAAAGGCACACAAACCAGCAGCAATGCCTCCACCAGCTCCTGTTCCTTTAATTTCCAATGTTACAGGTGAGACTTTTTCATAAAAATCTTGGATTGCCTGATCTACGGCCTCAAACATAGTAGGATCTAGGCCTTTTTGCTTGCCAAACGTGTAGGTCGCACCTTGATATCCACATAAGGGACTCACGACATCTGCTAAAATACGAATTTGAACATCTTCAGGAATTTCATAGCGATTTTCTATTGAAACAGAAGCTAATTTTAGTAAGGATTGACCGCAAGCGAGCAAAACATTTCCATACCTATCATAAAATTGATAGCCTAAACCAGCAGCAATCCCAATACCTCCATCATTACTGGACGTGCCACCAACGCCGATATAGATATCTTTAATCCCTTGAGCAATGAGATGGCGAATCAACTCTCCGATACCACGAGTTTGGATTTGAAGTGGATTTCGTTTCTCTATCGGAATCTTTCCAAGACCAACCAAGTCAGCTACTTCAAATAGTGCCAGTTCCCCTTTTTGAAAATAGCGCATGTCTTCTTTTGGTCCAAAAGGTCCTGTCACTTGGATCCATTTTTCTTCTAGGTCAAGTGAATGTCGAATATCATCTACTGTACCTTCGCCACCATCACCCACAGGGCAGAGGAGACATTCTACATCTGCTATCGATTGTTGGAAGCCTCTTTTAATAGATTCAGCTACCTCTTCAGAGGTCAAGCTTTCCTTAAACGAATCTGGTGCAATTACAATCTTCATATTTTCCCTCATTCTAAAAAGCCAATCAAAGGAAGAACTTCTAAAAAATCTCTCTTGTCAACATGATTTGGTATTTCCTGTTTCAGCACTTCTTTAGCACAAAAGGCGATTCCCAGTCCTGCTGACTTCAACATAAATAGGTCATTGGCCCCATCACCGATTGCAATCGTTCTTTCTTTAGAAAGTTTTAGTTCCTTTCTCCATTGTTCTAGAGTATCTTTTTTGACTTCGGGATTAATAATTTGTCCAATCAATTTTCCTGTTAA
Source organism: Streptococcus sp. (assembly GCF_019414905.1). GTDB lineage: Bacteria > Bacillota > Bacilli > Lactobacillales > Streptococcaceae > Streptococcus. The sequence continues at coordinate 3,429 of NZ_DXLC01000128.1, forward strand.
AAGCCCATTTTTTACTTCAACTTGGTTGGCAGAGAAATAGGCAATACCAAGGGATTTTGCTAATCTCTCAACTATTGGTGTAAATCCACCAGACACCAGACCAACTAGGATTCCATTCTTTTGGAGAATGGAAATGAATTCCTGGGCATTTGGCGATAGATGAATAGAGTTGAAGACTGTATCAAAGACCGAAATAGGAAGACCTTCCAAGAAGGACACTCTGTCTCGTAAACTGCTTTCAAAGTCCAACTCTCCTCGCATTGCCCGACTTGTAATCTGCGAAATTTCCTCCTCACGACCTACCTCTCTTCCCAACAAATCAATCACTTCTTCTAGGATTAAGGTTCCATCCACATCCATAACACACAAGCCTTTTACTTGAGACATCAGTTCTCCTCTCTAAACAGCCCAAAAATCGTATGAAGTCATCATACGATTTTATCTATTAATTAACTAAACTATGGTACAAGTCAAGGTATGACTTGCAGGCTGTATCCCATGAGAAATCACACTCCATAGCTTGTTTTTGTAGATTTCTCCAAACGTCAGGATGGTTTCTATACAAGTCCAATGCTGTTTGGAAAGTCCAATTTAACCAGTAAGGAGATAGATTGTCAAAGCTAAAGCCAGTACCGCTTCCTTCGATTGGATTGAAAGCGCGAACGGTATCTCTCAAGCCACCAACTTCATGGACCAATGGCAAGGTTCCGTAACGCATAGCCATCATTTGGGACAAGCCACACGGTTCGAAACGACTCGGCATGAGGAAGAGGTCACAAGCAGCATAGATTTCTTGAGCAAGTTTGACATCAAAAGTGATATTTGCTGATAGCTTATCTGGGTAGATTTGAGCAAACCATGAGAAAGCTCCTTCAAATGCTGGATCGCCAGTTCCCAAAAGAACAATCTGAACATCATTTTGCAAGATATGGTGAAGACTTTCAACCACCACATCAAAACCTTTTTGACGTGTCAAACGAGAAACAATTCCCACCAGTGGAACGTCGGCTCTAACTGGCAAGCCTACTCTCTCTTGCAATTTTGCCTTATTTTGGGCTTTTCCAGACAAATCTTCCAGATTAAAATGATAGTCTAAAAGAGCATCCGTCTGAGGATTATACAGGTCAGCATCAATCCCGTTCACGATACCAGAGACCTTGCCAGATTCCATTCGAAGAATCTGATCCAAGTTACATCCGAACTGACTGGTCATAATTTCATGAGCATAACTAGGCGAAACGGTTGAAACACGGTCCGCATAGAGAATACCAGCCTTCATCCAGTTCAGACAGTTGTTCCAGCGAAGGGTACCATCAGCATAACGTTCAAAACCGACTCCAAACAAATCCCATAACATTCCTTCTGAAAATTGTCCTTGGAATTCCAAATTATGAATGGTTAAAACTGTTTTAATTCCCTCATAGGCTTGAATCCAACGGTATTTTTCCTTTAACAAGAAAGGAATCATAGCTGTATGGTAGTCATGAACATGGAGAAGGTCAGGAATAAAGTCAATCCTTTCCATAGCCTCAATGGCAGCAAGTTGGAAGAAAGCAAAGCGTTCTCCGTCATCAAAATCACCGTAAACATGACCACGGAAGAAATAGTATTGGTTGTCAATAAAGTAGAAGGTCACATCATTTAGTACTGTTTTCTTAATCCCACAGTACTGTCTGCGCCAACCAACACTCACCTCAAAATGAAGAACATCTTCAATTTGATTTCCAAATTTAGCCTCTACCATGTCATAGTAGGGTAAAATCACTGCAACTTCGTGCCCAGCTTTTACCAGTGATTTTGGAAGAGCGCCAATAACGTCTCCCAAACCACCTGTTTTTGAAAAGGGGGCACCCTCTGCTGCTACAAATAAAATTTTCATGAATGAATATCCTCTGTTACTTTGCTACCTTTCTTAACGACAACTGGATGTTCTGCAGTTCCTCGAATCACAACACCTGGCTCAACTTCAACACCTTTGTCCAAGATAGCATATTCGACCTGAGCCCCTTCTCCAATAACAACACGAGGGAAGAGCAGGCTATCTTTAACCAAGCTATCCTTGTGGACATGAATATTACGTGATAGAACAGAATTAGCCACTTGACCTTCAATGATACTACCAGAAGCAAACTGAGAAGTACTTACCTTAGATGTATTGGCATAGTAAGTTGGCTCTTCGTTTTTGACCTTTGTATAAATCTTTTGATTTGGTGAGAAGAGAGAGTAGAATTTTTGTGATTCAAGCATATCTTTGTTAGCTTGATAATAAGACTCTACAGAGTGGATATTTGCCAGATAACCTGTGTACTCGTAGGCAAAAGCCCCTTCTTTTGCAGCCAAATCCCGTAAAACATAGCGCAACTTCTCTGGATGTTCTTTCTTAGCTTCTTCTTCTAAGCGTTCAATCAACCAAGGTGTATCAACGACAAAGATATCTGTAGACATGTTATAGATTTGGTCTGGTAACTTGCTATCAAAGAGTTTATGAGAACGAACATGGTCTGTTTCATCCACTTTTAAGATTGCGTTTACTTCTGAAATATCTTTTTTAGGTAGTTTTTTATAAACTACAGTGATTGGACCTTTTGTTGTACTGTGTAGGTGGAATACTTGGTTCAGATCAATATTAATCAAAACATCACAGTTAAGTGACACTGTTTGGTTTGAGCCGGAACGTTTCAAATAAGTAAGAAGCTGTTGGTAGTATTCTTTTCCAACTGTACTACTTTCCACACGGGTATTGTAAATACCTAGATAATAGTGACTGAGAAGGGTTGATAAGCCCCACTCACGTCCTGAGCGGATATGGTCAAAGACAGAACTGATATTATCTTGTTGGAAAATACCAAAGATACTACGGACACCTGCATTAGCAAGACTTGAAAGCGGGAAGTCAATCAAGCGATATTTCCCACCAAATGGCAAACTAGCTACTGGACGGTGGTCTGTTAGTGTTGACATATCATGAAAACCAACTGTATTTCCTAAAATGGCAGAATATTTATCAATCTTCATCTGTTGCTACCCCCACTACTTCATTATATCCTACAACTTGTACTTCTTCTGTTCCATCAATTTCGACACCGTCCGAAATAACTGCACCTTCACCAATAATGGCACGTTTGATTTTAGCTCCCTGACCAACAATTGCACCACTCATGATAACTGAATCCACTACTTCTGCCCCTTCGCGAACTTGCGCACCTGTTGAAAGGATAGAATGTTTAACAGTTCCATCTACAAAACAGCCATCGACAACCAAGGAATCTTCCACATGAGCATTTGTCCCAAGGAAGTTTGGTGGTGAAATTAAGTTTCTTGAGTAAATCTTCCATTGACGGTTACGGCTGTCCAAGGCATTCTCTGGAGAAATGTACTCCATGTTCGCTTCCCAAAGCGACTCAATCGTACCAACATCTTTCCAGTAACCTTTAAATTCATAGGCATAGACACTTTCACCTGACTCAAGGTAATTTGGAATGACATTTTTACCAAAGTCTGACATATCTACATTGCTCTTTTCAGCAGCAACAAGCATATTGCGGAGACGTTGCCAATCAAAGATGTAAATACCCATAGAAGCCTTGGTAGATTTAGGTTGAGCTGGTTTTTCTTCAAATTCCACAATGCGGTTATTGGCATCTGTATTCATGATACCAAAACGGCTAGCTTCTTTCAGGGGAACATCAAGAACTGCTACTGTCAAACTGGCATTATTATCCTTGTGAGACTTGAGCATATCATCATAGTCCATTTTATAGATGTGGTCCCCAGAGAGAATTAAGACATACTCAGGGTTGACACTGTCGATATAATCAATATTTTGGTAAATAGCGTGGCTAGTCCCCTCAAACCAACGATTTCCTTCACTTGCAGAATAAGGTTGAAGAATAGAGACACCAGAATTAATACCGTCTAACCCCCAACTTGAACCGTTTCCAATATGATTGTTAAGAGCAAGTGGTTGATACTGTGTAATGACTCCAACATTGTGAATCCCTGAGTTGGCACAGTTTGAAAGAGCGAAGTCAATGATACGGTAGCGTCCGCCAAATTGTACAGCTGGTTTCGCAAGGTTTTGAGTGAGTTTTCCGAGACGAGTTCCTTGCCCACCGGCAAGAATCAAAGCTAACATTTCATTCTTCATTTTCTACTCCTTTTTGGTTTTTATTTGTGACGGTTTTAGTAGATTTCAAGCGACGTTTGATTTTCCAAACACTTGCTCCCATAGCCGGTAGGGTAAAGGTCAAGGTCTGCTCATAATCTTTCCATAGTCCTTCTTGCGTTTGCACAGTTTGATTATGTTCTTTCCAAACGCCTCCCCACTCTTCTAACTCAGTATTCCATACTTCTTCGTAAATTCCTGCAACGGGTAGTCCGATTGTAAAATCTCTTCGTTCGACAGGTGCCATGTTAAAGACGCAAACTAGCATGTCGTCCTTCTTACCCTTACGGATGAAGGAAAGGACACTCTGGTCTCGATTATCCGCATCAATGATTTCAATACCATCATAGCTGGTATCGATTTCCCACAGACAGCGATGGTCTTTGTAAAACTGGTTTAGCTGAGAAGTGAAATACTTCATCTTAGCATTCATTGGATCTTCTAGATTAGACCATTCCAACTGTTCTTCAGATTTCCATTCTAGGAATTGACCGTATTCGCTACCCATGAAGAGCAATTTCTTACCCGGGTGACAAATTTGATAAGTGTAAAGATTGCGCAAGCCTGCGAATTGATTGTAACGATCTCCCCACATCTTATGCATCATACTCTTCTTACCATGAACCACTTCGTCATGTGAGAATGGTAGAAGATAATTCTCCTTGAAGACATACATAAAGCTGAAAGTCACCAGGTTAAAGTCGTATTTACGATAAATCGGATCTTCTTCATAGAAACGGAGAATATCATTCATCCAGCCCATATTCCACTTATAATCAAACCCAAGACCATCTGAATCCTTGGTGTCAGTAATCTGAGTAGCTGATGAACTTTCTTCGGCAATCATCATCACATCTGGATGAGCTTGTTTAATGACATCATTCAAACGTTGAAGGAAATAATAGCCCTCGTAGTTGAGATTTCCGCCATCTTTATTAGGCGTCCATGGTGCATCATCATAATCAAGATAGAGCATATTGCTAACTGCATCCACGCGAATACCGTCCAAATGGTAAAAGTCAATCCAAAACTTGATACTAGAAATCAAGAAGGACTGGACTTCATTTTTTCCAAGGTCAAAATTGAGAGCACCCCAACCGTAGTTATGAGCCTTATTATGGTCTTGGTATTCAAAAGTCGGAGTCCCATCATAATAAGCCAAGGCATCATCATTAATGGTGAAGTGACCAGGCACCCAGTCCACAATAACGCCTATATTGTTTAAATGGCATTCCTCAACAAAATCTTGAAACTCTTCAGGACGACCATAGGCATGCTCTAAAGCAAAGTACCCCATAAGCTGGTAACCCCAACTCAAACCGAGAGGGTGAGACATCAAAGGCATAAACTCAATGTGAGTATAGTTCATCTCAACCAAGTAAGGAATGAGTTCATCTTTCAATTGAGCAAAACTATAGGGATTACCATCTGGATTTCTCTTCCACGATCCAGCATGAACTTCGTAGATATTGACAGGACGCTCTTCAAAGCTCAAGCGTTTTCTACGAGCTAACCAAAGTCCATCCTTCCATTTCTTTTCTGGAATATCTGTTAAAATAGCTCCAGTGCCCGGACGTGACTCATATCGTACAGCCAAAGGGTCAATCTTCATAAGCTGATGACCATTTGCGCGTGTGATATGATACTTATAAATTTGGCCTTCTTGAGCAAGAGTAGTAAAGACTTCCCAAACTCCAAATTCATTTCGTTCCATCGGAATTTGATTTTCTACCCAATTCGTGAAATCTCCCACCAAGTGGACAGTCTGAGCATTGGGAGCCCACACACGAAATGTATAACCGTATTCTCCATTTAGTTCTTCCCTATGTGCTCCTAGATAATGCTGAAGGTGAAAATTTTCTCCTGTCATAAAGGTGCGCAAAGCTTCTCTTTTATCCATAATACCTCCTCTTTTCTGTAAGCGTTTTCTATAGATTTATTATACTACCTTTTTAGGGAAGATTCAAGTAAATTACGGAATTTGCAAAAAAATCTTTTGAAAGTCTTCAACAAATTCACTGATGTGTTCACTTGTAAATCAAGAAATTTTCAAACAGATTATGAAAACGAATTGTTTTTTTACAATACTATCATAAAGTTCGTCATTTTACTAATAAAATTGTTGTTTTAAAGTAAAAAATAAAACCAGGAAAACAATTTCCTGACTTTACATTTTATTTCACATCAAAAACAATGGATTTGACATTTGTCATCGCTTCAATGCTATATTTAATTCCTTGCACTCCAGCTCCAGAACCTTTGACACCAAGGAATGGGAAATTATCTGGACCACGTTGGGTTTTATTATTAATATGAACTGTACCCACTTCAAGTTTTTCAGCAATTTCAAAAGCCTTTTTGAAATCATTTGTAAAGA
>NZ_DXLC01000129.1:0-8188 GCF_019414905.1 Streptococcus sp.
TTAGGTATTACCGTAGAAGAATTCTTTAACCTACAAGCATATGATACAGAAAGAAAAGAGTTCCTTAAGCTACAAGCATATGACTCAGAGAGTGAAGACTCCCTAGAAATACTTTTCGACAACCTAACAAAGTTACCCAAAGAGAAACAAGGAAAAATTATATCCTCCTTTAATGAAATTGTAAAAAACATAAAATAAATATAGATGGTAAGGAAGCTTTCAATGAATAAACAAGGCTTCTAATAGAGCAAATTTATAAGGTATTCAATACTTTATAACAGAGAACAAGAAAAGAACCAACTGAAAGTCATTTCCCAACTTTTAGTAGGTTCTTTTTATCCTATCCATATTCTAGTTCTTTTCTATTCTTATCGGTACTCTTCCAAAATTCTGCTCTGCTATACTTAGATTTCCCAGTTGGTAAATCTGGTCTGCCTTTTGGGTCATGACATCCCATGGTTTCTTGCCAATTCGGCTGACTAGATTGACCTGCCCTTTCAGAAACTTGAGGTGTTGTCTGCCTTTTTCGGTAAAGCCAAGGACATGAATGGCTTCTAGCAAGTCTCTTTCTCTAGCCTGCACCAAGATATAGGTCAATAGGCGTCTGACACGCGCCTTAGTGTAACGTTTGGTGGCAACCGCCTCGACCAATTCTTCCACAGACTGGGCTGGTTTAATAGCCTCTTTAATGCGCACAGCCATTTCTTGATTGAGCTGATAGATAGTGGTTAAGTCTGGATTGGACAAGATTTGATAGCGGAGCAAGGAAAAATAGTCTTCCCAACTCACCTTATTAGCCTGCTCAAAGAGAGCAACAGATGGCATAAAGCGTTCTAAGAAGTCTTGGTCTTTCTGGTGTTGACGCAGAGCTGTCGCTGAGGCAAAGTCCACATCCTTATCCACAGAATGGTAACCAGCCCCCTGACGCTGAATCGGATGCAGCCTGATGTTTCGTCCTGCAACCGCCTTGGCATAAGCAAGAGCAAGAACATGATTGGGCGTATTGCCAGAAAAATCAAGACCTGCAAATTCCTTCCACATGGCCTGGGTCTTCTGTGGATAAGAGAGGGAATCAGGCAGATTTTCCACAAATTTCTCCATCTCAGTACCTTGCTCTGTGTATAAGTCAGCAATTTTCTGATAATCCAGAACTTTCTCTGTACCAAAAGCCAGAGTATCAATGCCCAACCGAGCCAAGATATCCACAGCTCCTTGACCAAAGAAATCCGCCGCCTGAACACTGACTAAAAAGGGCAATTCCACTACTAAGTCTGCGCCATTTTCCAGCGCCATCTGGGCCCGTGTCCACTTGTCAACGATAGCAGGCTCTCCTCGCTGCATAAAATTACCAGACATGACAATGATTTTCAGCCCCTCTGCCTGATCCAGCAGGTATTTATGCCCATTATGAAAGGGATTAAATTCCGCGATAATACCCGTTATGGCCATGCTAATCTCCTACTTCTGTGCCACAAAAAACCAACGGGTGCTAGTTTCTGTTGGCTCCTTGTCCTCAAAGTCCGCAAAGAGTTTAAAGGACTTGAAACCAGCCTGCTCCAGTAAAATATCATAGGTCAAGACCCCATAAGTACGCTCTTCATGGACTTCATCATGACGGCTAAAGGAACCGTCTGTCTCCTTGACAAAGAAGGTCAGTTCATGCACGATAGAATGTGGTGCTGCATCCTCATAGGTATCCCAAAGCATGGCAAAGTCTTCGGCATTTTCATGGTAGGAATAGCCTGGAAAAACTTCATCTGTCTGGTAGGTCGAATGCACATCAAAGATGAAAACTCCATCTTCATTAAGGGCATTATACACTTCCTTAAAAACATCCCCTACTTCCACCTCATCCTGCATGTAACAGATTGAGTCCGAATAACAAGTAACAAAGTCATATTTACCTGACTTGGACAAATCCAGCATATTGCCTTCCATAAAATCAATCTTTTGCTTGGCTGAAGCAGCTCTCTTCCCAGCAATCTTCAACATATCCCCACTCAAGTCAAGTCCAGTCACATCAAAACCAGCCTGAGAAAAGCGCACCGATTGAATTCCTGTCCCACAAGCCAATTCCAAGAGTTTCTTTCTCTCCTTGGTCTTAGGCAAGTGACGCAGAGAAAAATCCGTCCATTTGTCGTATAAACTATCGTCCATGACTGCATCATAGACCGCCGCAAAGGTTTCATAAGTTGCCATAATCATGATACCAAGAGCCTCCATGGCAAACACCACTCGCTCTTTACCTTTCCATCAATTTTCTAAAATAAGCAAAGAAACCCAGTTGACTGCAACTGAGTTCATCTCCTATGCTAAGGCTTCTGAAATATCTACAGAAACTGCCTCATGCCATAGTTTTTCTAGGTTATAGTGGGCACGCATTTCTTCTGAAAAGATATGTACCACCACAGCACCGAGGTCCAGCAAGACCCAGCCTCCAGCTGCATCACCTTCGATATGGCTACCTTTAAAGCCTGCTTGGGCTACTTTTTCACGGATATTATCAGCGATAGCATCCAACTGACGGCTATTCATTGAGCTAGTGATAACAAAGTAGTCCGTCACGCTGGTCAATTCTTGTACGTCAAGTGCGAGGATATCCTCCGCACGTTTCTCATCAGCCGCTTTCACGACTAGTTCTAGTAATTCTTTTTCGTTCATTTAGTCCTCTTTCTAGAAAATATGTTTGTAATCTAGGACATCTGCAAAGCGCCCCTCCCAAATGCCCTCATAAAATTCATTTATCGTTTCTGCTGGAATGTCTTTCCCATCAAACGTTGTGCAAGTTCCTTCTGGAATAATAAGCTGATAGCCATATTCAAAAGCAACCTTGACAGAGGTATCCACACAATATTCTGTCTGCATACCACATAAAACTAATTTTTCAATCCCCTGTTTATCCAAGTATTCTTTTAAACCAGTTTCTTTGAAAATACTGTTATACTTCTTTTGAAAGACCTTTTCATTAGGTTTTCGACTTAAAAGCTCAGATAACTGCCAATCTTCTGATGTTTGAGCTTCAGAGTTCTCAATATGTTGAACATAAATAATTTCGATATTCTTACTTCTAGCCTGGTTTTGTAAATAAGAAATTTTTTCCAATAGACTTTTTGTCTGGAACCCAGTTTCCACTAAAATATTCTGAACATCAATGATTATAAAAGCCGTCTTCATTTAGTCCTCTTTCAAATAGTGCACAAAGGCGTTATAGGTTTCAAGGGTTTGGGGATAGATGGGGAATCCCTGATGAGCCAGATGTTCCACGGTACGAGCTGTCTCATAAGCTACTGCCTTATTAAGTGATAGACTTGCAATCTCACGTGCCACATCCACTCCTGGAAAGGCACGATTGTGCTCGATATAGTCTGCGACATAGATAACCTTATCTATGTCGGTCATCTGATCAGCTCCGACTGTATGGATTTCAATGGCTCGCAGGATTTCAGGATCATGCAAATCCAAATCTTCCTGAATCTTGTAGATGCCAACCATACCATGCCAGACATTATTACCCCAATTTTTGAGGTCAGGGTCTAGCTGATAACGGTCAATCAAGTCCAAAAATTCCTGATCTGACAGCTTCTTAGCGTAGTCATGAAGAAGGCCTGCTAGTCCTGCTTTCTCAGTATCGACTCCAAATCGCTGAGCCAGTTCTATGGCTGCACGCTCCACACCCAAGCAATGGGTTAACCGTTTCTCGGGTAGAAGCTCTGCCATTTTTTCCAACAAAGCCTCACGGGAACAGTTAATATAGTCTTGATAGGCCATCAGTAAAGCCCCTCTTTCTCGATGTAGTCTAGCACAGGCTGAGGCAGGAGAAAGTTAGGTTTCCGACCTTGGGCAAGGAAGTCACGCACCATGCTAGACGAGATATCCATGAGAGGCACATCCACCCAGATAACTGGGTAAGAAGTCCCTGCCTTGTAGCGTGGGCGCTGAACCCCTACAAACTGAACCATGTCTACCAGCTCATCAATTCGGTACCATTTAGGCAGATAGTCCACCATGTCGGCACCGATGATAAAGTAATAATCCGTATCTGGATGTTGCTCTGTCAAAATCTTCATGGTGTCATAGGTGTAAGAAATACCCTTGCGCTCCAACTCAATGGTTTCAATGGCTAGTCCTTCAATCCCCTCAATAGCCAACTCAAGCATCTTGAGACGATGGTATTCAGGGATTGTTTCCTTTTTATCTACATGAGGAGGTTGGTATTCAGGCATGAGCAGAACCTGATCTAGTCCCAACTGTTGCCGTACTTGGTCCGCAACGATCAGATGGGCATTGTGAACAGGGTTAAAATTTCCCCCTAAAATCCCAACTTGTTTGCGTTTTTTCTCCTTGATTTCTGGCTCCAACTCTACCTTAGTAAAGGGGGTCAATAATTCGATTGCCATAGGCTAGTCTCCTTTATTTCTCTGTAAAAACAGTTGTTTGGAGTAGGTTTTTAGATTTCTTTGACTTTTTTAGAAATCTTACGATTTTCTTTCTTGCTGGATTGTTTAAACAAAATCAAGATGCGTCCAATTTTTTGGACTGTATCCACACCGATTTCTTCTTCTAAGATTTCAGCTACTTCGTGAATGTTTTCATCTGTATTTTGTAAAAGAGTTACCTTGATTAATTCACGAGCGTCAAGAGCTTGACGGACGCTGGTTTTGATTTGGTCGTTAAGTCCATTTTTCCCAATTTGGATGATGGGTTTGAGGGTGTGTGCCTGGCTGTTGAGGAAGGCACGTTGTTTTGATGTTAATGACATAATTTTCTTCCTTGTTTTTTGATAGTTATTTTAGGTGGTTGGGGACGGTCGGAACTAATTTTCCAAAGATCTCATCTTTGAAAAATGGATTTCCTGACCTCACAATTGAGCCTTGGTCTCAATTGTGCCCTTTGCCAATCTACAGATTGGCAAGACACCACGGCAATAACTATCGCTATATGAGCTCACTTTGTTCGCTCAGCGATTTTGTTTTAAATAATTGCTTTTCGTGTGACGACGGCGACGCCTTCTGGTGCCCAGACGGCGACTTTGGCGGTGCCTGTTACGCGGATCCAGCCTAGGCCTGAGATTACTAGGTCTGTCTTGTCCTTGATGTTAAAGACATGTTGGACTAATTTTGGAAAATCTTCTTTTTCCTTGCTATTTGGTGGTGTCAAAAGCGTTCCAAGGTGCTTATCGTAGAAAGCACTAGCGCCTTCTAGCTTGGTACGGTGGAGTTTGAGTTCATTATCAAAGAAGGCTGTGAATCCTTGCTTTTCACCCGCAATGAAGTCAAAGCGTCCGAGACCACCTAAAAACAGGGTTTGTTCAGGATTGAGCTGATAAGTCTTAGGCTTGATTTCCTTTTTAGGGCTGACATACTTGAGATTTTTGGCCGTCAAGTAGTGAGCCATCTGGTGACGGTGGATGATTCCTGGCGTATCGTAAATATAAGATCCGTCGTCAAGCGGAATCTCAATCTTGTCCAAGGTTGTTCCTGGGAAACGTGAAGTTGTAATGACATTTTGGTCACCCGTGATTTCTTGGATAATGGCATTGATAAGGGTTGATTTTCCAACGTTGGTTACCCCAACGACATAAACATCACGGCCCTTACGGTAGTGTTCAATCTTGTCAATGACTTCCTTAATAGCATGTTTGTTTTGTGCTGAAGTTAGGACGACATCCACAGGACGAAGCCCTTCTTCGTGGGCACGCTCCATGAGCCACTGGCTAATCTTGCCCGGTTTAACTGACTTAGGTAGGATATCCTTTTTATTTCCTACCAAAAGGACATCATTGCCCAAGACAAAGCGTGGTAAGCCTGGGATGATCGAGCCATTAAAATCAAAGATATCAATGACATTGACCACTAAGGCATCACTGTCTCCCACCTCGTGCAAGAGCTTGAGGAAATCATCGTCCGTCAACTGGACATCCGTGATTTCATTGTAGTGGCGGAGACGGAAACAGCGTTGGCAATAGACTTCCCCTGTTTCCAAACCTTTTTCGAGTGCCGACTGGGGAGTAAAACCAAGACCAGTCTTATCTGTCGTCTGAATGGTTGCTCCACAACCAATACAGAGAATTTCTTCCATAGTTAAATTCCTTTTTTATATGTAATCGGTCCGTACGTTTCAGTGATTTTTCGCATCACACGACGCTCACGAGCTCGGTTAATCTGCGTTTTAATAGAGTCATGTTGGACCAAGGGTTTGACTAAGATCGATCGAATGCCAGCACGGTGGGCTGCTCGTATATCTGTCATGAGCTGGTCACCGACCATGACCACTTCGCTTTTCTCATAGTGGAATTCCTTCATGGCACGGTCAATCCCAAACGTGAAGGGCTTTAAGGCCCAATAAACGTAATCAATCCCAAATTTCTCAACTGCGCGTTGAACTCGTTTTTTGGTATTATTTGAGACCACAATGATGCGAATACCCGCGTCACGGAGGTCATGTAGCCATTGCTTCATCTCTGGCGTCCCATCAGGGTTGTTCCAAGCAATGAGGGTATTATCCAAATCGACCAAAACAGCCTTGATTCCCTGCGCCTGCAGGCTTGGGACTGTCAGATCATAGACTGCTTCCACAGCAAAATCTGGCATGTAATTTTCAATCGCCATTCTGGCTCCTTTTCTTAACTTTTTTCGCAATTTTCCTTAATAATAATGACAAAACAATCCACAACCCAGCACTGGCCAAACTAATGTAAAGCCAAGCATGGGGCTCATCTGTTAAAGGTAGGGGAACATTCATTCCGAAAAAGCCTGTCACGACTGCCAAAACAGCCAGCAAGACTGAAATGATGGTCAAGGTTGTCAAATTATCATTCAGATTGTTGTTTAGGATGTTGTTGTAAGATGCTGATAGTTGTTGGAGGACTTGAGAAATCAAGTCTGTCATGGATACCAGCTGATGAGCCTCAATCATGGCATCATCAAACTGTTCTCTCTCAATTTCGTTAAAACTGCGATAGAGGGCATGCCCTTGGATATGCTCCAGCAACATGCGATTTTGCTTGGCAGCCGCAGTAAGATAAACCATACCGGTCTCCAAGTCGGAAAGGGCAAAGAGGTTTTTCTTAGTCGTCCGCTGGCGCAAGAGGCCATTGACCTCGTCCTTACTCTTGTCCATCTGCTCGATGACAGGGTAGTAGGCATTGCTGATGATTTCCAGACTGGCAAAGAGAAACTTGTAAATCGAAAGCGTGTCATGACTGTCCAGATAACGGGTCATTTGTTCAATGACATAGGCGTTCTTGGTATTACTAATGGTAATCAGGCGACGATGTTCAACGATAAAGGTCATGGGAAAGGCTTCATAGTATGCCTTATCCTTTTTCAAGTTCAAGACATTGTAGATAAAAGTCACAGTCCCATTTTCACGGTGATAATCCATGTGGGCACGCTCATTCCTATCCAGTGCGTATTCAATCGTTTCCTTGTCCAAACCGTAGATTTCAGAAAGGTCCTCTAGTTTTTTCAACTTGTCCAAATCTAGGTTAATCCAGGTACAACCATTGCCCAACTGTTTTTCTAAAAACATCTTCTCTCCTTTACCAAACTCTTTCTATTGTACCATAAATCTACTAAAATTTCAGGCCTGGTCTGTACGAGAGAAATTGCTGACAACAGTGATATTCCGATTGGGGACGAAGTGCAGAACCTGGTCTTCTCCTCTGAGTTGTGTTGTTCGAATACCAACGCTGACGACCTTTCCCGAGACAGTAATAGGCCCATTTGTCAGAACAACCTCATCCCCCACATCCAGTTGACGTTCGAAGAGGATGAAAAAGCCATTGATAACATCAGACAGAAAACCTTGGGCTCCCATCCCAATAGCCACCCCAGCGATTCCAGCACCTGCCAGCAAACTAGAAACTGGCAAACCTAAAATCGACAAAATGCAGTAGAGTAAAAAGAAATAAAGGGTATAATTAAACACATTTTCTAACAGACGTGAGATGGTTTTCTGACGCCCGACATCATGACGAGACATTTTTAGAGATGGTTTAACAATTCTCTGCACCATGGTATGGAGCAATTTCTTAGCTATATAAAAGAGTAAAAATAAGAATAAAAGAGAAAGTAACTTGGTTAAGATATTCTCGATAATCGCTGTAACATCAAGCTTATTGAGATAGGTTTGAATAAATTCTTGCATAGAAAACTCCTTTCATTTATTATACCATACTTTCATAAAG
>NZ_DXLC01000129.1:8198-12663 GCF_019414905.1 Streptococcus sp.
CATAAAGTGTCATTCTCCATAAATATTCAAAAATAATTTCAAAAATAGACAGAAAATTCTTGATTTTAGTTCATATTTATACTATAATCATAAACATTACACAACAAAGGAGATTGTTATGAAAAAATTCATTCATGCTTGGAATAAGGCAAGCCTAATCAAACGAATTTTGATTGGTATGCTTATTGGAGGAACCCTAGGACTGACACTTCCTAACATTTCAGGAATTGGCCTTCTAGGAGATCTCTTTGTTGGTGGCCTCAAAGCCATCGCACCGATTCTGGTTTTTGCCCTCGTTGCCAATGCCCTTTCCCAACATCAAAAGGGGCAAGATAGCAATATGAAAACCGTTATCTTCCTTTACTTGGTGGGAACCTTTGCGGCTGCCCTTATCGCTGTACTAGCAAGTTTCATCGTACCTGTTGAAATTACCCTAAATAGTGCTAATACCGATATTACTCCACCAGATGGGATTGGACAGGTCCTCAGCAACCTCTTGCTCAAACTAGTTGACAATCCAGTCAATGCCCTCATTACTGCCAACTACATCGGTATCCTATCTTGGGCAGTTATTTTCGGGATTGCCATGAGAGAAGCCAGCAAAAACAGTAAAGAATTGCTGAAAACTATGGCTGATGTGACTTCTAAGATTGTCGAATGGATCATCAACCTAGCTCCATTTGGTATCCTTGGTCTTGTCTTCAAAACCATCTCTGATAAGGGAATCGGAAGCCTAGCCAACTACGGAATTTTGCTTGCCCTCTTGGTGACAACTATGTTCTTTGTGGCCTTAGTAGTCAATCCATTGATTGCCTTCCTCTTTATGAAGAGAAACCCTTATCCCCTCGTTTGGAAATGTTTACGTGTCAGTGGTGTGACAGCCTTCTTTACTCGTAGTTCTGCGGCTAACATACCCGTCAACATGAAACTTTGCCACGACCTCGGACTGGATCCAGATACCTATTCTGTTTCTATCCCACTTGGTTCTACTATCAACATGGCCGGGGCAGCGATTACCATTAACGTTTTGACCCTTGCTGCAGTAAATACTCTTGGAATCCCTGTTGACTTTGCGACAGCCTTTGTCCTCAGTGTAGTAGCAGCTATCTCAGCCTGTGGTGCTTCTGGTATTGCGGGAGGTTCCCTCCTTCTTATCCCAGTTGCTTGTAGCCTTTTCGGTATTTCTAACGATATTGCCATGCAAGTTGTCGGTGTTGGATTTGTGATTGGTGTCATCCAAGACTCATGTGAAACAGCCCTTAACTCTTCTACAGATGTCCTCTTTACCGCCGTTGCCGAATACGCAGCAGCCCGTAAAAAATAACTCATAAAGGCAAGCCTCTCGGGTCTTGTCTTTTACGCTTTTATTCTAACTTATTAGGAAATTCTTATGTCTATTAGCCAACGTACTGCCAAGCTCATCTTAGCTACCTGTCTTGCCTGCCTTCTTGCTTATTTTCTCAATCTTTCGTCAGCAGTTTCGGCCGGAATTATCGCTCTCCTGAGCCTATCTGATACGCGTAGAAGTACCTTAAAACTGGCCCGCAATCGGCTCTTTTCCATGCTTCTGGCTCTGGTTATCGGGGTTTTGGTTTTTCACTTGAGCGGATTTCATATCTGGAGCCTTGGCCTCTATCTGGCCCTCTATGTGCCTCTAGCCTACAAGATGGGCTGGGAAATTGGCATCACACCAAGCACGGTTTTGGTTAGCCATCTCTTGGTGCAAGAATCAACCTCACCAGACCTTCTAGTCAATGAATTCCTTCTCTTTGCTATCGGTACAGGATTTGCCTTACTGGTCAATCTCTACATGCCTTCACGAGAAGAGGAAATCCAGCACTACCACACATTGGTAGAAGAAAAATTAAAAGATATTCTCCAGCGCTTTAAATATTATTTATCCAGAGGGGATGGACGTAACCGAGCACAGCTGATAGAAGAATTAGACACTCTTTTGGAAGAAGCCCTCAAACTGGTCTATCTAGATCACTCAGACCACCTCTTTCACCAGACCGACTACCATATCCACTATTTTGAAATGAGACAGCGACAAAGTCGTATCCTGCGAAATATGGCCCAGCAAATCAACACCTGTCACCTAGCTGCCAGTGAGAGCCTGATTTTGGCCCAACTCTTTTCAAAAATTGCAGGGCAACTGAGCCAGACCAATCCTGCTTCTGATTTGCTAGATGAAATTGAACGCTATCTAGAAGTCTTTCGGAACCGCAGTCTACCCAAGACAAGAGAAGAATTTGAAACCCGCGCCACGCTCCTCCAACTCCTACGTGAAGCCAAAACCTTCATCCAAGTAAAAGTTGATTTTTACCAAAAATATGGACAGTAAAAAAGAAAACTTTAGACAAATCACAAAAAGTGAATATCTGAAGTTTTCTTTTATTTATAAGTTATCACCATAAAGGTTAATAGTAAAACGAATAAGGCCAAACTCACCAATAAGGTGAGCACCTTGACCAAGGTGTTGCTCTGCCAGTAGCTTGGTTTACCAATATTACTAGTCGCATCCATTGAAAATAGTTGATTTTGACGGGGTTGTATGGTTACCAGTACAATTAAAGCAAGAGATAGGACAATAGCTAAAACAATCAGTATGTCAATCATAGGCCTACCTCAAAATTCCCAGCAAAGTAAAGAGTAAACCAATCAGAATCATTAAACCCAAGATGAGTGAAAAAGTTTTACTAATCTTTTCCCCTCGGGTTTCTTTTTCTTTCTTGATCGGTTTTTGTTTCAACTCTTCCATACGGCCTTCAACGTCTTTGTAAAATAAATCTTCATCTGACATGTTAGCCTCCTAAAACGGTTTGCATGGTTTCCTGATATCGTACCAAGTCAACATAATTTGCATGTTGGCCTTGCTTTCCAAGTGCCTGACGCATTTGATCAACATCTGAAAGGGCCAGTTTAATGGTCTCAACCAAAGCAGAAACTTCACTACTTTCAAATAGATGATCAGGAGCGATATAGAGTCTATTGTGTACCGTTTGGTTAAATCCAAGAATCAAGAGATTGTGCTCAAAGGCCTGACGCACTGCCTGCAACAACTCATTGCTGTGATTGATATCCAAATAAATATCCGACAGTTGATACAACTCCTGAATCTTCTGTGGACTAGCGTTCTGATAAAGGACCACATTAGGATAGCGAAGCATGTCTAAAAGCTTAGAAGACATCTCTGTCACCGCTGCAATGCGGAAAGTAACATCAGGCAAGGCTTCTACGATTGCTTCTACTTGCTCAATCTGATCGGAATTGGTCAAGATTAAGGCATCTCGTCTTAGGAAATTATCACGTTTAAACTGGTAATGGTAACCCAAGTGCACAAACTGATCATGGTATTTCTCGTCAGTCAACTCTAAAGCGCGCTCATAAGTCGCCTTGTTTGGAATGATAATCTTCTTAGTACGCACAGCATCACTTTCCAAAATCAACTGCATATTACCTGGGATAGAATCATAGAGAGGTTCCTGCCAAACCAAAACATCTGAGCCAGATTTATCTGGATGATGGAAGGAAACCAAGAAAGGAGTCGCTAAGGTATTAAAGATAAGCTGACTTGTATCTATTTCCAAATCTTGCAAAAAGAAGGTAATAAATTCAACCTTATTAGCAAAATAACGAATAGACTGACCAGGTAAAGTCAATAAGATATCACCTGTCACATGGTTTTCAAGCAACACCTCCTGACCATTGACATCTTGGTAAACCGTCATGATCGGATCACTATCAGCACTATAGGTCGTTGTAGCAAAGCAAGCTCCAAAGCGATTATAATGATCAACTTGACGGACTCGACCTTCCAAGTCTTTCCAATCTACCTGTTTAACCAAGCGAGCCTGCATTCCATCAGCATAATGAATGACGGCTCTCTCCTGTGTCATATCTTCAATACGAGCCGACTGATTATTTCCTGAAATTTCCCAAAAAGCTGG
Source organism: Streptococcus sp. (assembly GCF_019414905.1). Classification (GTDB taxonomy): domain Bacteria; phylum Bacillota; class Bacilli; order Lactobacillales; family Streptococcaceae; genus Streptococcus. The sequence goes on from NZ_DXLC01000129.1 coordinate 12,149, forward strand.
AACAGGAACTTGGTTAAAATAAAGGGGTTTTCCCTTTTCATAGCCTAGATAATAAGTAAATGGAGATACCAGACCATCAGGCAGAAAACCATCTGCATCGATGACCACTCCAAGTTGAGAAAGACCGGTAGCCATGAGACTTTCATGTAAATCTCGACTTTCTTGACTGTAACGATCATAAAGTTCAATCATGGAGCACCTCCTCTACTGTTTTCTTCCACTTTTCTAAAATTTCTTTGGTTAAGAAGCCTTCTGCAATTTGATAAGAATGGTCACGCATAGATTCCAAACGATTTTCTTGATACAGTTGACAAATCTTAGCTGCGTAAGCTTGCTTGATTTGGTCTTCTACATGGTCAGATGAACTTGGAATCAAATAACCATTTTGCCCATCTTCTATAAAGGTCTGATTGCCATAAGGCACATCAAAACCAATTAGGGGTAGACCGGAACCAATAGCTTCCATCAAGGTCAAACCAAAGGTCTCCCACTGAGAAGTGGTGAGGTAGGCTTGG
>NZ_DXLC01000129.1:12673-17670 GCF_019414905.1 Streptococcus sp.
GGCTATAAATCTGCGAAAGTTCCGCATGTCCCTTGAGTTGGATATAATCCTCAGCCTGATGAGTTGCAATAATGTCTCTAAGCAGAGAATCCTCTCCACCGCTACCATAGATATCAAAGGTTAATTCAGGGATTTCCTTACGAGCTTCAATGACCGCCTTGACCAACCAGTCAATGTGTTTTTCTTTGGCAAGACGTGAAGCCGTAATCAATGAAAATGGCTTACGTCCCTGACTTGACTCAGTTAAAGCATCGATGCTGCCTACAGGAATAGTAACAATCTTTGGACGATGCTGAGTATATTTGGCAAATTGCTCTTGCAGAACTTCTCTCTGCTTATCAGTTGATACGATAAAGAAGTCAACCTTATCTGCATTTGTAAACTGATAGTCATAATAGTTATTCCAAAGGATATAGTCCTCGTTTGTAGCATTTTCACTATAATGCTCCGCATGAACAACTACCGCTAAATGCGCTGCTTGTGCTTCCTCAAAAACAACCTGTCCAATGCCTGTCTCCCTATCGAGAATGACCAAATCAGACTTGTTCAAATTCAAGGATTTCATAAAGGCACGCATAAAGGCTTGTTTCCCATATAAAATCTTATCCTTAAAACGATAAACTTCTTCCTTCCCTTGATTCATCAAGATATCATAGGCCGGAGTCCCGTCTTCATTGTAAAAAGTCCTTTGGTATAGGACTGCAGCATTGTCCTTGGGAGCAAAATATTCGCTACAATAACGCGTATAAGAAAAGTAATCTTTACGAATCAGTTTTCCTTTAAAGACATACTCGGCATGTTGAACCAAGTCCTTGTCCTCATCAACCAAATAACAGGTTACAAACTTATCTTGGTCAGAAAAGAAGACACGCAAGACCTTACCATTCTTTTCTCTACGACTTTCCACACCGCCAAAAATAGCCAGGACATCATCCACTGTCACGCTAGTAGGTGCAATCTTGATGTCTGTAAAATGATTATAAAGCCAGATCACTTGATCATCATCAAAACCAATATTGGCTGTTAAGTGCTGAATGTTATCGGCTAAAATCATATCTGTAAAGATAAACTTAGAGGACAGATTTAATTTCCGAAAAACACCAGCACGATAGGCTTGTGCGTATTCAACACCGCTACTAGCCCAGCCAAGTCCTAAATTTATATTGTAAATTGTCATATTTTCCTCTTTTTATGGGAAATGAGTCATAATCTCACCCTTGGGAGTGACTTCAACCAAGCCCATCAGGAGATTACGCACCATATCCGCACGGATTTGTTCTTTCATAGCTTCAAAGCCAGCATAAGCTTCTTGATAATACTCTACGATTGGATTTTTCTGACTAGCAGACTGACCACCGATAGCCATAGATAACTGTTGTAGATAGTCTACCTGCTCTACCCAGTTGTCATCAATAGCCTTGAGCATAGAAAGTCGTAAAAACTGTTCATATAAGCCATGTTGGTCAAGCAATTCTTTCTTTGCAGAAAGTTCTTTATCAATCACCTGCTTCATAAAGCTACGAACTGCAGTCTTGTCAGTCACATCTATATGATCTGGAACTTCTTTAATATGAAAACTAATATTGGTCACAATGAAGTGGAAGAGTAGCTCTCGGCTTTCATAGTCTGAAGAAGTCACTTGATCTATGTAGCTAGCAATGATTTCATCAACAACATCTTCTAAGTCGCGAGAGCCATCTATTAGACGATTACGCTCCTTGTAAATCAAATCTCGTTGAATATTCATACTCTCAGCATATTCTAGAGTCTGACGACGTGCCGAACGTCCAGCACTATCACTGGCATGCTGAGCTCTTTCAACTAATTTCCGATACTTACGGCCCTTAAGAACCTCTGGTTGTGTCATATCTTTAACTTGGTAATCTTTGTACTTTTTATGCACCCAAGAAGGACCAAATTTCTTAATAACATCGTCCTCCAAGGATACAAAAAACTTACTCATCCCAGGATCTCCCTGACGACCAGAACGACCACGGATTTGTAAGTCAATTCGTTGACTTTCCATCCGCTCCGTTCCAATCACTATCAAGCCACCAAGCTCTGCAACTCCCTCACCGAGTTTAATATCCGTACCGCGTCCTGCCATTGAAGTTGCTACTGTTACAGCCCCCATCTGACCTGATTCTGAGATGATTTGGGCCTCACGTGCAGCATTATTAGCATTGAGAACATTATGTGCAATCCCTTCACGGAGCAAGAGTGATGAATAAAGATGAGACATTTCAACTGAGCCTACAAAAACGAGTAAGGGATTTCCCTTAGCATGGTATTCTTTAATACACTCCAAAGAAGCATACACTTTTTCAGGTAAAGTTACATATAAATTATCTGGATAGTCAATCCGTTGTCTAGGACGATTGGTTGGGATGCGTACTACCGACATATTATAAGTTTCCAAAAGCTCTTTTTCAGCAACTTTACCTGTACCCGTCATTCCAGATACTTTATTAAACATCTTGAAAAGGCTTTGATAAGTAATAGAAGCCATAGCACGTGTTTCAGGAGAAAGCTTGACATGCTCCTTTGCTTCAATAGCCTGATGGAGCCCCCCCTGCAGTTTTGTCATCTCCATTAGACGCCCTGTCCCCTTATCCACCAGTACCATTTCATTTCCACGAATGATATAGTCCTTGTCTTTTGTAAAAAGTTTATGTGCTCGAATCCCATAGACTAAATGGCGAGCAAAAACCGAATGTTCTTCCTTGTAAAAATGATCTATTCCTAAGAAGCTTTCAGCAGCCTTAGCCCCTTTGGTAGTGAGCCAGACCTCATCCTTTTCCTCCTTAAAAATATAGTCCTCCCCTTCTACCAAAGTCGTTACCAGCGTATCAATAATACCATAGTGATTAGACTGAACCCGAGGGGCTCCTGCAATGATAAGGGGGGTCTGAGCGCTATCCAGTAGAATATCATCAATCTCGTCAATAATGACATAGTCAAAAGGACGTAAAAATTTTCCCTTTTCATTGGAAGCAAGATTGTCACCCAAATAATCAAACCCTAAAGCTCCATTAGTCGTATAAATGATATCAGATTCATAAATCTTTTTCTTCTCTTCCACGCTTAACTCATCTTTAGGATCATCTGTTAAAGGGACCCCAATTGTCAATCCTAAGAAACGGTAAACTTGTCCCATCTCCTCAGCATCACGTTTAGCTAGATACTCATTAGTGGTAATCAGCATGGTGCCTTTACCTGTCAGTGCATTGAGATAAACTGGCATAGTAGCTGTCAAGGTTTTTCCCTCACCAGTATTCATCTCAGCAACATTTCCTTGATGGATAACAATTCCTCCCATAACTTGAACGTCATAGGGGAACATTCCCAATACTCGTCTGTCTGCTTCACGAACAACAGCAAAAGCTTCTACCAACAGGTCATCGAGAGTGGCCCCCTCAGCAAGACGTTGGCGAAATTCCACTGTTTTTGTCGCTAATTCGTTTTCTGATAAAGACTCCATCTCCCCTTTAAGGGCATTAATCTTTCTTAAAATTCTTTTAACTTTCCGAAGTTGAAAATCTTGATAAAAAACTTTAAACACGATTTAACTCCTTAATAGAAAAAGAATAGAAATCTAAGGATTCAAAACCAGCACTTAGAAGGGAGACTTGATAGGTATAGGTATCATCAGGATAGGTAAAATCAAAGACCTTCACTTTTTCAATTTTTTCTTCAATCACATCCCCATATCTATCAAAAAAGGAAATCTTTGTATAGACTCCATTTGTAGGATGGCATTCAAAATCCATACATAATTGATAATCCTGTTTTCTTTTAAGTAAAGGAAGATTGGGCTGAGTTCTAAATGCTTGATAGTTCACACTGGAAAACCAAGTTTTGAGAATCTCTCCAGATGGCAATAGGGAATTATATAATCTAACGCTTTTATCGTGGGAAAACGATACAGTTGACCCATATCTATACGTTCCTCCTACTTCACCCCAATTAATTTCTTGTCTTTGTTTAATAATCATTGACTTCCTCTTCCAAAATCTGATTCCAAAATCATGCGATAAAAATGTAGAAACCAAGCCACATTAGTATTTGTATCATCATTATGTCGTCCATCTGTACCTTTAGATAAAATTTTAGCCCCGGTATAACAAAGATGTTCTACTAACTGATTGTAGGCTTTATTGTCCATATCTTCATCCTTCATATAGGAAAGACCAAAAGTTGTCTGGGTGAAATCAGCCTTTTTAAAAGCATTCCAAAAAATTTGATCCAAATCTTCCATATGTTGGGAACTAACTCCACCCGTCTGATGTCTCAGAACATCAAAAGCGCTATGAAATACACCTGGCGCCTCTAAACGCCCTCTCCTTGCAATAGTCCCAATATTAGCTAATGGCTTCCCGACTATAACTGCACGAGGTTCAAAAGTGGCTCCGTAATAGAGCGATGGAAAAGTCCCCATTGATAAACCTGATAAAATCAAATCTTTAGATGGCAAACCAAGATAATCCAAATAATATTGGATGGTTTCCTTAATCTTATTCTCTAATTCTTGACTTCCAAGGTAAAAGGCTCCACCCTCAAGACGAGGATCTGAGAATAAAAGAAAAGGACATCCTAAATTTTTCATCATCCAATATCCCTCGAATCCCTCGGCAGGACGAAAACCTGAAAAATAAACAGCTAAAGGCGGCTTGAAATCACCTGGATGGAAGAAGTAATTAATTTCATCGCGCTTTCTATCATGTAAAATATTTCCACCAAGGACAAACTTCCCGAATTGTTTGCGACTCCAACGCTGGTGAAGATTTCCTAGTTGAAGTTTCCCTTTACCACGTGCTTCAATGGATACCGTTATATAAAAATTTATCTCTTTACTATTCACAATAATAGCTTTCTGAAGATTGTCTTCACTATAAATTTCCTCTTCAAAAAAGTCATCAACTCCTCCTGCCCAAATTTTACGGATGACAAATCGTATCTCACAATCGCCTTGTTTTTCATACTCTAACCATAACTCT
>NZ_DXLC01000013.1:0-2160 GCF_019414905.1 Streptococcus sp.
TACTATTACCAACCAAATAATCTTATCTCTGTTTCCAACTTGATTTTCCGTATGAAGAAAAATGCGGTTGGACTAGCAACTATCGCTATCTTGTCAACAATGGTTTTGGTTACCATGTCTGCAGCGACAAGCATTTTCAATGCCTCAGAATCCTTTAAAAAAGTGATGAATCCTCATGATTTTGGGATTAATGGACGAAATGTTGAAAAAGAAGACCTGGACAAACTTTTGAGCCAGTTTGCAAGTGACAAAGGTTATAATATCAAAGAAAAAGAAGTTCTTCGTTACGCTTACTTTGGTGTTGCAAACCAAGAAGGTAGCAAGTTAACCATTTTTGAAAAAGGACAAAACCGTGTCCAAGTCAAAACAGTTTTTATGGTATTTGACCAAAAAGATTATGAAACTATGACTGGTCAAAAACTGTCTCTATCAGGAAATGAGGTCGGACTCTTCGCTAAGAATGATGGACTAAAAGAACAGAAAACTCTAACTCTAAATGATCATCAATTTTCTGTAAAAGAAGAATTTAATAAAGATTTCATTGTGAACCATGTCCCAAATCAGTTTAATATTTTGACTACTGATTACAATTATCTTGTTGTACCTAATTTACAAGACTTTTTGGATCAATTCCCAGATTCAGATATCTATAATCAGTTTTACGGTGGTATGAATGTAAATGTCAGCGAAGAAGAACAACTCAAGGTCGCTGAAGAATATGAAAACTACCTCAATCAGTTTAATGCTCAATTAAACACAGAAGGTAGCTATGTGTATGGTAATAATCTAGCAGATGCTAGTGCTCAGATGAGTGTCCTCTTTGGAGGTGTCTTCTTTATTGGTATTTTCCTATCTATTATCTTTATGGTCGGAACGGTTCTGGTCATCTACTACAAACAAATTTCTGAAGGTTATGAAGACCGTGAACGCTTTATTATCTTGCAGAAAGTCGGTTTAGATCAAAAGCAAATCAAGCAAACCATCAACAAACAGGTTTTAACTGTTTTCTTCCTTCCATTGCTCTTTGCCTTCCTACACCTAGCCTTTGCCTACCATATGCTTAGTCTGATTCTTAAAGTGATTGGTGTACTGGATGCGACTATGATGTTGACTGTGACCTTGTCTATCTGCGCTGTCTTCCTCATCGCCTATGTGCTGATTTTCATGGTTACTTCAAGAAGTTATCGCAAGATTGTGCAAATGTAAAAAAGATACCTCGACTTCAATATCGAGGTATTTCTTGTATTCTAAATGCTGAAAAGTTGACCGAGTAAGAAGGTAACTCCCATGGTCAAGAGGCCAATAGCGAGGTTTCGAATCATAGCTGTTTTGGTTGGGGCTTTTCCAAGTTTGGCACTTGTGTAGCCAGTAACCAAGAGTGATAGAGCTACGATAAGAACAGTAGCGGGGATGCGGTAATCACTTGGGAAAATGGTTACTGAGAGCATTGGAGGCAAGCTTCCAAGGAAAAAGGCAACAAAGCTAGAAATGGCAGCGTGCCAAGGATTGGTAAACTCTTCATACTCTATCCCGTATTTTTCCTCTACCAAAGCCTTGAGTGGATTTTTAAGAAAGGCCTTGTTGGTCAAGAGTTGGGCAGAGGTTTCACATTCTCCATTTTGGATATAGGTAGCATAGAGGGATTTTTTGGCTAGTTCCATATCTTGGTCTAGCAAGACTTGCTCACGCGCAACGGCTGCTTCCTCAGTATCTTTTTGAGTTGAAACGGATACGTATTCCCCACCAGCCATAGAAAAGGCACCAGCTAAGATAGCCGCAAAGCCTGATAAAAAGATAATCCAGATATTGGTCGTGGCACTGGCAACCCCGATAACCACACCAGCAATGGAAATAATCCCATCATTGGCACCAAGAACGCCCGCACGCAGAATATTTAAACGACCTGCAAAATTTGAATCAATTTCGTGATTTGTTTCTGACATATTATTCTCCTTTTTATCCAGTATAAAGGAAAAATATAAGGAAATCAATCTTTTAAAACTGTCTGAAAAAAGTTGCACGATTCTAATGATGTAGAAATTTCAGCATTTTTTCTGATAAATCAAACACCGAGGGTACTGAGTATAGAATTGCATAAAAAATTTTAAATTAAATATGAAAATCATTTTGTTCACTTTGTAATCGTTTACAAAAGAATAA
>NZ_DXLC01000130.1:0-1454 GCF_019414905.1 Streptococcus sp.
CTATAGAAGCTGCTGCAATTGAAAGGGAATTAGCATCTCCTTTGATGATAGATGTTTGTGAAATGGGCAAGTCCAGTTTCATGGCATCTATCAAGAGATGTTCAGGTTGAGGACTGAGCTGGTAGATTGCTTCCTTCATAGCTAGTTTGGTTGCTTCATAGATATTGACTTGGTCAATGAGATGATTATCCATGATACCAATCCCGATTGACAAGGCTTGGTTTTGAACGGCTTGATAAATTTCTAGATGTTTCTTTTTAGGAATTTTCTTGCTGTCGTTGAGACATCTAATCTTACAATTTTTAGGCAAAATAACGGCTGCAGCGACTACAGGTCCAGCCAGAGGACCACGGCCGACCTCATCAACACCAGCAATTAATGTCAATCCTTGCCTATAAAGTTCTTTTTCATAGGAAAGCATGGATTCCAAACGAAGATCCTCATCCAATTCTGCCTGAATGGCTTTTTTACGCTTGCTGATTTCTTTTTGAACTCCTGAGCGATTATCCTTTTCAAGATCTAGAAAAATAGGGCTATCAAGGTCCTTGGCCGTAGCAAGGAGTTCTTTGATTTCTTTAATCGTCACCATCTAGGTCTTCCAATGTATCTAAGGTATAGTTACCGAGTTTGCCATCACGGACTTCCTTCACGAAGAGACTGTAAAAGCGGTCATAGTCGTCACGGAAACCAAGGGCACGGGTCATATTCATAATAATAACAGGCGCTTTTTCTTCAATCTTCATTTGTTTGAAGCGTTCAGCCAGCTTTTCTGGATAATGTTCTTTGAAATAATTGAGGCCAAAAATAGTTACCTCATCCATAGGAAGTAACTGGTCTTTGATAGCTCCAGTCAAGGCTAGTTTAAGAGCAACAGTTTCGTCTTCGAATTTAGGCCAGAGAATCCCTGGTGTGTCCAAGATTTCCAGGTCTTTATTGGTTTTGAGCCATTGTTGCCCCTTGGTAACACCTGGTTTATTGCCGACAACGGCAATCTTCTTACCGGCCAAACGGTTCATGAGAGTGGATTTACCAGCATTTGGAATTCCAATAATCATGGTACGCAAGGTTTCAATCTTGATACCACGTTCTTTCTGACGAGCAATCTTATCTGCCATGAGCTTCTTGGCCGCATCTGTTACAACTTTTACAGTCACTTGCTCTTTGGAGTTGATAGCTAGCGTCTGAATTCCTTGTGATTCAAAATACTGGCGCCATTCCTTGGTCATTGCTGGGTCAGCCAAGTCCGCCTTGTTTAAAATCAAGAGTTTTGGTTTATCACCAACGATTTTGGTCAACATAGGATTTTGACTGGATAGAGGTAAGCGTGCATCCACCAAAATCGTTACAAAATCAACAAATTTTAAATTTTCCTGCACCTGTCGACGTGCTTTAGACATGTGACCAGGAAACCATTGAATAGTAGCCATTGAGTTTTTTTCCTTTCATAGCAAGGG
>NZ_DXLC01000131.1:0-2477 GCF_019414905.1 Streptococcus sp.
TGTCAATACCTACCAGTTTCAAGCTCCTGATTTTTATAAAAGGCATGGCTACAAGGAAGTCTTTACCTTACAAGACTATCCCTACATTGGGCAAAGATATTATTACCAAAAGGATTTGTAAGGTGAATATGAAATCATAAAGTAAATAGGGGGGCTTGACATAAGTATGAAGGGGATTCTCGATAAATACCAGTTAAATCCTACAAATTGTGTCTTTCTAGGTGATATTGAGGACAATACAACATTAGATGTGAAAGCCTACGATGCTGTAGATGTTTTGAAAAAAATTGAATAAGCAGAAAACTCTCTATTATTTTGTGGTAGAGAGTTTTTGTTAATAAAATATTACAAAAAGACATATATATGTTGCATTGAGTTAGATATATGATATAATGTTGTTAAAAAGAGGCGCAACTTTTTAAGAATGTGAAGGAGGACGCTAGTGGCTAAAAATTTAAAATTAAAATTAGCTCGGGTGGAGCGTGATTTAACACAAGGGGATTTGGCAGAAGCTGTGGGCGTTACTAGGCAGACTATAGGCTTGATTGAAGCTGGGAAATACAATCCTAGTCTCTCCCTCTGCCAGTCCATTTGCAGATGCTTAGGAAAAACATTAGACCAACTATTTTGGGAGGAAGAAGATGAAAAATAGAAAAAAACTTGTGATCAAAGATGAACGTACAGAAAAATTGGATGGAAAGATTTCAGGAGAAATTCTTTTGGGAATGTGCCTATTTTTGGCACTGGAAATTTTTGCCAAAGTTTATATTTTTAATTTAACTCTTCTATCCTATTCACCAGAATTACTTTTATTGATTGGAGTAGGTTTGTATGCCATTATTCGCCGCATGTATGTAGGAATTGATATTCGAGATATTGTTGAGAATACTGGAAAAGAAAGAATTTTATCTGCTTTGGGATTTTCTATAGTGATTTTATTGATTGATATCATAGGCAATCGCGAGGAACTGGTCAGTCTATTGACTTGGAAGTACTCCCTAAAAGTGGTTCTAGCAGTTATCATCTATCTCGTTGGGAGTTATTCTATGGATAGAGTTATCCTATACTTGAATCGCAGAAATCAGCAAGTTTGGGAGGAAGAAGATGAAAAATAGATTTTTTTATTATCAATTACTAGACGAAAGAGAAGAACAACTGATCAATAAAGCGGGGGCTGAAAGTTTCTATATCTCTATAGCTTTCTTGCTTTTATCTTATATGATTGCAGTATTAGCACCAAGTCTTTTTAATTCTAATATGCTGCTCATCGTTATCATCATAGGGACATTTTACTTTTTTAACCGTGCTCGAAATCTCGGAGTGACCTATTATAGCCGATTTCATTTTACGATTTTGGGATGCTTACTAGTGACTCTTGCAATTACAGCCATCTTGATGTTCCAGAACTACCAGTTCAATATTGAGATTTATCAGCATAATCCTTTGAATTTTAAATACTTGTCTGCTTGGATCCTTACTTATCTTCTTTATCTTCCATGGGTTTTTATTGGAAACCTAACTTTAAGAAATTTTGGCGAATGGGCTCAGAAAAAGTTTGAACAAGATATGGATGAACTGGAGAGTGGTGAATAGCTTGTTACTCTTTTCTCAATCCAGCTAAAATGTGATATAATAGTACTAATTTATTGGAATACATGAAAGTTCTTGAAAATCTTCATGTGTTTCTAGCTAAGGAAGTAGGAAAAGTATGTATCCAGATGATAGTTTGACATTGCACACGGACTTGTACCAGATCAACATGATGCAGGTTTACTTTGACCAAGGGATTCACAATAAAAAGGCGGTCTTTGAGGTGTATTTCCGCCAACAGCCTTTTAAGAACGGCTATGCGGTTTTTGCAGGTTTGGAAAGAATTGTGAGCTATCTTGAAGATTTGCGTTTTTCAGATAGTGATATTGCCTATTTGGAGTCGCTTGGTTACCATGGGGCATTCTTGGACTATCTCCGCAATTTCAAGTTGGAGTTGACCGTTCGTTCTGCCCAAGAAGGGGACTTGGTCTTTGCCAATGAACCGATTGTGCAGGTGGAAGGTCCTCTAGCCCAATGTCAATTGGTCGAAACGGCCCTTTTGAATATTGTCAACTACCAGACCTTGGTGGCGACTAAGGCAGCTCGTATTCGTTCGGTTATTGAAGATGAACCCTTGATGGAGTTTGGGACACGTCGGGCTCAAGAAATGGATGCGGCTATCTGGGGAACACGCGCAGCGGTGATTGGTGGCGCCAATGGGACTAGCAATGTGCGTGCTGGTAAACTCTTTAATATTCCTGTTTTGGGGACCCATGCCCATTCTTTGGTACAGGTTTATGGTAACGACTATGAGGCTTTCAAGGCTTACGCTGCAACCCATAAAAATTGCGTCTTTCTTGTGGATACCTATGACACCCTTCGTATCGGTGTGCCAGCTGCCATTCAGGTGGCGCGTGAGCTGGGTGATCAGATTAACTTTATGGGTG
>NZ_DXLC01000132.1:0-1426 GCF_019414905.1 Streptococcus sp.
ATTTGTAAGGCTTCCGCCATTGATGATAAAGATACGGATAATTTCAGAAACACCTAGAGTCGCTACCGCAAGATAGTCCCCCTTCAAGCGCAAGGTTGGAATTCCGACAAGCAAGGCAACTGCTCCTGAAAGCAAAGCCCCTACAAGCATAGCTCCAAAGAAGGCACCGTAGGTTGGTGATTTAGAACCAATAATAGCTGCTGCATAGGCACCAATCGCCATGAAACCAGCATGACCAAGTGAAAATTGGCCTGAAAAACCAACGATTAAGTTGAGACCAACAGCCAGAATAATATTAATTCCAATTTGTTGTAAAATCTGTACATAGAATAGGTTTAGTACTCCAACTGAAACCAATACACTAATCAAGCCATAGCCAGCTAACAAAAGGAGTAACCATAGAATATTAACTTTTAAATTTTCTTTCATCGTTTACACCTTCTCTTTCACATTTTTACCAAGAATACCTGCTGGGCGGACAATCAAGATCAACAACAGGATTCCATAAACAATGGCATCACGGAAGTCTGACATTCCAAAGGCTGTCGCAAAGGTTTCCAATAGACCAATCACAAAGCCACCAAGAGCCGCACCAGGAATAATTCCGATACCACCAAGTACTGCGGCAACGAAAGACTTAAGACCTGGAGTAACCCCCATCAAAGGCTCAAGAGAGTTATAATAAAGGGCAATCAGAACACCAGCCGCACCCGCAAGAGCTGACCCCAAAGCGAAGGTAAAGCTGATAGTACGGTTTACATTGATCCCCATCAATTGCGCTGCATCGCTATCTACGGATACTGCACGCATGGCTTTCCCCATCTTAGTCTTTTGGACAATGACTTGTAACAAAATCATCAAAATCAAGGAAATGGCCAAAATCATTAACTGCACGTTTGTTAGGCTAACTGGTCCCAAATCATAGCGAACTGTTTGAATCGCTTGAGGGAAGGCACGGGTATTAGCACCAACCAGATAGACCATCCCATATTCCAATAGGAAAGAAACCCCAATAGCTGTAATCAAAACAGCAATACGAGTAGAGTGACGCAAAGGTCGGTAAGCAAGGAACTCAATCACGACACCAAGAATGGCTGTCGCTAACATAGCTACAATAAGAGCTACAAAGAAATTCATTTGGAAAGAATTAATCAAGAAATAACCGATAAAGGCTCCCATCATATAAATATCACCGTGGGCGAAGTTGATGAGCTTGATAATTCCGTAAACCATGGTATATCCTAGGGCTAACAGCGCATAAACACTACCTAGAATCAAACCATTTACTAGTTGTTGGAGCATAAGATTCACTCTTTCTATTTATAATTTCGAGGGTTTTCCCTCACTTTTTATAAGTTCTTATACTCAATAAAAATCAAAGAGCAAACTAGGAAACTAGCCACAGGCTGTACTTGAGTACGGCAAG
>NZ_DXLC01000133.1:0-2690 GCF_019414905.1 Streptococcus sp.
CTTCGAAGACAGTGAAGCTTTTCGTAAAGAGACTGGATTTCCTATTGTATACGGTGACTTGATTGAAAATCTCTATCAGTTACTCAATACTCGCACCAAAAAGGGAAATACTCTTATCGACCAACTTGTCAGCGACGGTCTTATTCCTGAGGATAATGACTACCACTACTTTAACGGCAAGAGTTTGGCTACTTTTTCTATCCATGATGTCATTCGTGAAGTGGTCTACGTTGAGTCTCGTGTCGATACTGACCAAAAAGGGCTACCAGACCTAGTCAAGGTCAGCATTATTCGTCCACGTTATGAGGGGCAAATCCCTGCCATCATGACAGCCAGTCCTTATCATCAGGGAACCAATGACAAGGCTAGTGACAAGGCTCTCTACAAGATGGAGGGCGAGCTTGAGGTTAAACCTGCTCATAAGATTGAACTAGAGAAACCTCAATTAAATCTCGTCCAACCTCAAGGCCAAGCTGAGCTTGTGGCTGAAACTGAGGAAAAGCTAAGTCACATCAACTCTAGCTATACACTAAACGACTACTTCCTTCCGAGAGGCTTTGCCAATCTCTATGTCTCAGGTGTTGGTACCAAAGACTCTACTGGTTTCATGACTAATGGCGACTACCAGCAAATCGAAGCTTATAAAAATGTCATTGATTGGCTTAATAGTCGTTGTCGTGCCTTTACCGACCACACGCGTCAGCGTCAAGTCAAAGCTGACTGGTCAAATGGAAAAGTAGCCACAACTGGACTTTCCTATCTTGGAACCATGTCAAATGGGCTTGCGACTACAGGCGTCGATGGTTTAGAGGTTATCATTGCTGAGGCTGGCATTTCTTCATGGTACAACTACTACCGTGAAAACGGTCTGGTGACTAGCCCAGGCGGTTATCCAGGTGAGGACTTTGACTCCCTTGCTGAGTTAACCTATTCTCGTAATCTCTTGGCTGGCGACTATATCTGTGGCAATGAAGCTCACAAAGCTGACTTAGAAAAAGTAAAAGAACAACTGGATCGCAAGACTGGCGACTATAACCAGTTTTGGCATGATCGCAACTATCTGCTCAACGCCCATAAGGTAAAAGCAGAGGTTGTCTTTACCCACGGTTCACAGGATTGGAATGTCAAACCACTTCATGTTTACCAGATGTTTCATGCCCTTCCTACTCATATAAACAAGCATCTCTTTTTCCACAATGGCGCCCATGTGTACATGAACAACTGGCAGTCCATTGACTTCCGTGAATCCATGAATGCTTTGTTGACAAAGAAATTACTGGGACAAGATACAGATTTCCAACTTCCTACTGTTATCTGGCAGGACAATACAGCCCCTCAGACTTGGTTATCACTTGATAACTTCGGTGGGCAAGAAAGCTTTGAATCCTTCTCACTTGGTCAAGAAGAGAAAGTCATTCAAAACCAATACTCAGATAAGGATTTTGAACGCTATGGTAAGACATACCAGACCTTCAATACAGAACTCTATCAAGGGAAAGTCAATCAGATTACTATTGACCTTCCTGTGACCAAAGATCTCCACCTGAACGGTCGCGCTCAGCTCAATCTTCGTATCAATTCCAATACAAACAAGGGGCTCTTATCTGCCCAACTGCTAGAATTTGGGCAAAAGAAATACCTACAACCTTATCCAGCTGTTTTAAGTGCTAGAACCATTGACAACGGACGCTACCACATGTTGGAAAATCTCTGTGAATTGCCATTTAGACCAGAGGCACAACGAGTCGTGACAAAAGGTTACCTCAATTTACAAAATAGAAATGATTTACTGTTAGTAGAGGATATTACTGCAGATGAATGGATGGATGTTCAATTTGAACTACAACCTACTATTTACAAGTTAAAAGAAGGAGATACTCTTCGTTTGGTCCTCTATACGACTGACTTTGAAATCACAATCCGTGACAATACCGACTACCACTTGACTGTCGATCTTGAACAGTCTACTCTTATCCTACCTCACTAAAAAAGGAGTTAAATTATTATGAATAAATCTGAACACCGACACCAACTCATACGAGCTCTTGTAACGAAAAATAAGATTCACACACAAGCTGAGTTACAATCTCTTCTTGCCGATAATGATATTCAAGTTACACAAGCTACACTTTCGAGGGATATTAAAAGTATGAACCTCTCAAAAGTACGAGAAGAAGATAACTCTTACTATGTGCTCAATACAGGCTCTATCTCAAAATGGGAAAAACGTCTTGAACTCTACATGGAAGATGCCCTTGTCTTGATGCGCCCAGTTCAACATCAAGTTCTACTAAAAACCCTTCCTGGACTGGCTCAATCATTTGGTTCTATCATTGATGCTTTGAGTTTCCCTGACGCTATCGCTACCCTCTGTGGTGATGATGTCTGCCTTGTCATCTGTGAAGATGCAGAGGCAGCCCAACATTGCTTTGAAGAGCTGAAACGGTTCGCCCCACCATTTTTCTTTGGTGAATAAACAGAAACTGAACTCAAAAACTGCAAAACTCTCAAAATTTTAAACAGTAGTGAATTGATGTCAGCTAACATCTAGCGAATACAATAGCTTATTCCTAATGAAAAGTGAGCTATGCAGTTTAATAAAACAAAAAAGAGAAATCTATCTCATACATGAGTACAAAAGCTCCCCTTATAGTTTCTAGTGAAAAACAAATATTCACTAGAAACTATAA
>NZ_DXLC01000134.1:0-8957 GCF_019414905.1 Streptococcus sp.
TGAGTACGGCAAGGCGACGCTGACGTGGTTTGAATTTGATTTTCGAAGAGTATTACATGAGATAGCTGAGTTTTCTTTTTATTTTAGGCTCATTTATGAATTTCCGTATTGAAGAACGACTGCTTCCACTGCAGCTTTTTCACGGTTAATCAAGTCAACACGCGCTGCAATTTCCTTGATTCCCATACCGATGTTACGGCTAAGAGCAAGGTCAGAAAGTTGCGGTTCAAAGAATTCCTTGTACTCTGCCAAGCGTTGCTGAGTCTTAAATACGTGTGCAGGAAGGATAACAAAGCTATCAAAGCTCATATCTCCACCAAGAGCTGCCTTAATCCAAGCCCAGTTTTCACGCGCCCAAGACCAAGCTGTTTCCTGAGTTACTTGGTGAGCTAGGAATTGGTAATACCAAGCAGACAAGTCTTGTGGTTTGACCACAAATTTGTCCTTCCAAGAAGCAATCAAGGTTTGGATATTGTTCGCATCTGTACTGTAAGCAAGAGCAGCTGCCAACTGGCGTTTAAAGACAGCATCTGTTGCGTGAGTATAAGTATCAAGATAAAGTGCTAACAAGTCTTTGGTCTCATGATGTTTCATCTCATTAATCAGAACTTGTGAGCGAATAGCTGCTGGAAGTCCTGCAAGATTCTCCTTGTGTGTTTCGAAGATTTGGCTAGCGACTTGACTAGCTTCTGCACCATTTGAGCGAATCATCATAGAAACAGCCAACTGACGAACCAATTCATCCTCATCTGATTCTCCGTCTTTAGCTTCAAAACCAAGACGGTCATAGTTGTGACGAGCCAATTTAGCAACCAAGGCTTTGAAGGCTCTTTCAGCTTCTGTTCCTTCATCGATAAAGCGCTCAAGAGCAGAAATTACTTCAGAAACAGCTGAAACGACAAGGTAAGATTCTTCCTTAGCAAGTTTATCAAGAACTGGGAGCAAGTCAGCATAAGAAATGTGCCCTGCTTCAGCAAGCAAGCGACGTTCTTGGACGATTTGCAGTTTACTTGTGTTATCAAGCTCAACTAGGTCAGCAAGAACAGCATCTAATAAGCCTCCTTGATAGTCTGTAATGTAGTGGGCTGTATTTTCAGTGTTGAGACGAAGAGCTCCGTCATTTTCAGCAAGAAGAGCTGCGTAGCCAGGGATTTCGATACTTTCAGTTTCAAGTGTATCAGGCAAGCCTTTCCAGTTGCTGTTTAGTGGCACAACCCAGAGACGGTTCTTATCTTCGTTCTCACCGATGAAGAATTGTTTTTGTGAAATCTTCAAGACATCATTTTCAACTTTGACAGTGAGAACTGGATAACCAGGTTGTTCCAACCAAGAATCCATAAAGGCAGCAACATCACGTCCTGAAGCTTGTCCGAGAGCATTCCAAAGGTCACGACCAATAGTATTTCCGTATTGGTGTTTTTCAAAGTAAGCATGCAAACCTTTGGCAAAATCAGCATCCCCTAACCAACGACGAAGCATGTGCATGAGGCGACTTCCTTTGGCATAGACGATAGCTCCGTCAAAGAGCGTATTGATTTCATCTGGATGTTTAACTTCGACGTGAACAGACTGAACACCATCAGTCGCATCGCGTTCAAGAGCGTGAGGTACTCCACCTGTTTGGAAATCTTCAAAGATATTCCAGCTTGGTTCAATAGCATCCACACAGACGTACTCCATCATATTAGCAAAGCTTTCATTGAGCCAAAGGTCATCCCACCATTTCATCGTTACGAGATTCCCAAACCATTGGTGAGCCAATTCATGGGCTACAACAAGGGCAACTTGTTGACGGCTGGCAAAGGTTGAGTTCTCATCCACAACCAAGTAAACTTCACGGTAGGTCACAAGACCCCAGTTTTCCATAGCACCAGCTGAGAAGTCAGGAAGGGCGATGTGGAGAGATTGAGGAATTGGGTACTTAACTCCGTAGTAATCTTCGTAAAACTCGATAGAGCGAACGGCGATGTCCAGTGAGAAATCAAGATTAGATAATGGATGAGCTTTGGTTGAGTAGACACCTACAAGAGTACCGTTTTTAGTTTTAGCCGTCACACCTTGCAAATCACCTGCAACAAAGGACAACAAGTAAGAAGACATACGAGGTGTTGTCTCAAACTTCCAGATACCTGTTTCCTTACGGTTTTCAACATCGATTTCTGGCATGTTAGACAAGGCCAATTCATTTTCTGCTTGGTCAAAACGTAGAGAGAGATCAAAAGTTGCTTTAGCTTCTGGCTCATCCACACATGGGAAGGCTTCGCGCGCAAAATGGCTCTCGAACTGAGTTGACAAGACTTCCTTCTTGACTCCATCAACTGTGTAATAAGAAGGGTAAATCCCTGTCATGTTGTCTGTAATTTTTCCTGAGAAAGCGATAACCACTTCAACTTGACCTGCTTCCGCAAGTTCAATATGAAGGGCTTCATTGTCATGGTCAACTGTAAATGGACGAGCTTGACCTGCAACTTCTACAGAAGCGATTTCCAAGTCTTTTTGATGAAGGGAAATACGGTCACTCTGTGCTTGACCAGTGATGGTCACCTTTCCTGAAAAAGTCTTGGTCTCACGACTCAAGTCTAAAAATAAATCATAATGTTCAGGAACAAATTGCTTAATAAAATGTTCAACTGCTTGCATAGTTTTCTCCTATCTAAGTTTAAGAGCTAAAGCTCTTCTTCAAACAAACTTATTATATCATGTTTTGCTGGAGAAAAAAGGATTGGACAGCGATTTCCAAAACTTTCTTCCTTCTAATAGCCTACAGTGGGTAGACCTTGCGAAATTCTTCTAAAAAAACCTTGCTTTCAGGTGTAAAAGTCAGTCCTACTTCACCCAAACAGTCTGTGAAAAAATCCTCATGAACCTGACGCCAATAGGCTAGGGATTTGTCACCTTCTCCTTCCTTAAAGGCATGTTGAGCAGAAACTTGATTGAAGGGCTGGACAGAAACCTTTGTAATTTCGACAATACAGACAGCCTGATTTTGACTATCTAAAATGACATCAAAAGTTCCTTCTTGAGGAAGAGACTCGGCTTCTAGTGCATAGAGATCGTAGGCTGATGCTGTTGCAGTCTTTTCGCCTCTTAAAACCAAATCTGCTAAAAGGTCTGGTTCCACTCCAAAAGCCCAAGCATCGATTTCATCTCCTATAGAGGGGTTGATTTGCTTGTAGGCATTCCATATTTCTTGCGGTGTCATGGGTGCTCCTTTGTAATTTTTTACTTTCTTCTTTTATGTGTTTAAGATGATCTGGATGGTCAATCTCTAAATTAAAAATCTCTGGAATAGAACTATAGTGGATAATGCATTCGATACCCATCTGATTCATTTTTTGTATGAAAGAAGTATTCAGATAGCCTGCTACAGCAAAATCAATCTTTTTCATCCTTGCTTTATCCTGCATCTGTCTTAGCATATCTAACATTATTGGACTTTCCATATCATGCCATTGACTGTTTCTCACAGTCGCAAAAACAAAAGAAGTCAAATCATTCATTCCAACTACAATCTTGGAAATACCAGCTTCCAGTATGCTGTCCAAGTCAAAATACGCTGACGGTAATTCAATCATCGTGCCAATTTTCCCAGTAAAACCATGCTGACGCAATACTGTAATAGCTTGCTTTAACTGCTCAGCATCATTGACAAAAGGAAAAATAACAGATAGATTGGGATTGTTTTTATAAACTTCTGTAACGACATGTGCTTCAGCCTGAAATTCATCCGGACACGCCAGCAAACGCCTAGTTCCTCTATATCCAAATAAGGGATGATTTTCATCAAAATACTCTTTAGTCGCCTTTAAACAATTAGCTTCTGTATTCGTTAATTCAGAAAAACGATACCAGATCTCCTCATCTGAGTACAAGGAACAGATAGTATCTAGATAATCTTTTACAAATTGCTGACAACTTGCTAATATGATGTTTTGATTAAGCTCTCTCAACAAATATTCCCCACGAATCATGCCAACATGATGAAATAGTTGTGGGTAAACTTTTTCATCAAGTTTTTCGCCACTAAGGGCAAGTTGGTTTCTCATCATTCACCTTCCAATTCATGTAAGAAGTATTGTCAAGTTCTGGAAATCCTAATAATTCTGCTTTGACCGTCAAGACTAGTGGCAATGCATTTTCTTTGGAATAGCTTCTAACAGTAAATCCTGTCTCTTCCATAACTTCTCTAGTCAGCGTTTCCGTCAGTCCTTCACCAAGTTGCTGACTACTACCAGGAAGGTTTAACCTATTTTTTTTAGGATCAGTGATTTTTGATATCCATCCAACTCCTCCTACTTCAAAGACCAGCCACCATCTATTGTCAAGATTTGTCCTTGCATGGTAGATGCCTTTCCACTGGCCAAAAAGAGACTGACTTCTGCCACTTCTTCTGACTCAATCCAGCGCTTGATTGGTGTTTCACTAGCCACCCAGTCCGCTAAACCACCTGGCTCAAAATCCGCAGCAGTCATAGCTGTCTTGACTGCTCCTGGAGCGATACCAAAGACCTGAATCCCAGCTTCAGCATAGTCTAGAGCCAACTGCTTGGTAAAGCCTGCCAAGGCGTGCTTCGAAGAAGTATAGGCGTGTCCACCGCCACCTGCTAGGCTCGAAGCAATGGAACACATATTGATGATGATTCCCTTTTTATTTTCCAGCATTTGTGTCAAATAATAGCGAGTCAACTCAACAGGAGTCATATAATTAATTTCAAAAATTTCTTGAATTTCCTGCGCTGTTTGTTCTAAGAGTGGTTTGTAATCATCCAAAACTCCAGCAGTATTGCACAAAACATCAATCTGAGGACACCAGTCAAAAATAGGCTCTAAGTCCAAGGTCAAATCTCTCTGTAAAAAGTAGAAATCACCATCTAAAACTGGATTTTCACCTTGGTCAACTCCATAAACTTGAAAGCCCTTCTCTAAAAAAAGGCGAGCCTGAGCCAATCCAATGCCTGAACTCACACCCGTAATCAATACACGTCTAGTCATGCACTTCTACCCAATCCGTCGCCAAAACATCACAAGGTGTCGGGCTCCACACGGAAAAACCTTCTCCTTCGCCAGAAACGTTGATTAGGAAATAAGGTGTCACTTCAAGTGCAACCCCGTTTTGCTCGATAGTGTCAAAAAGTTGGACATAGTTTTCAGCACCTCCCCAACCAGTTCGTACATATTTTTTCTTAGCCTTTAATCCAGGCAGAATTTCTCCAAATGTCATGGTTTTCTCCTTTTATATCGATAAATCTTCACTTCATTATAACAAAAAAACCGCTTTAAAACGGCTTTTTGACTCATTTTAAATCAAAATCAATAAGCATTTTATAATTATAGTCATTTAGTTTTAAAAAAGCGTTCCAAACATTCAAAAATATTTGGAACTTCCCTTAATAAATCCGTCACTTTCTTTTTCAAGATAGCCCAAGTTTGCTCAATAGGATTCAAATCTGGTGAATAAGATACTAGAGGTAAGAAAAAGTGTCTATCTTGGATACACAGTTCATCCAAGATATGTTTGGGACGAAAACTAGCATTGTCCATAACAATAACATGAGGTGTCTTCAAATCAGGCAAGAGCTGCGTTTTGAACCACTCCACAAAGAAATCACTCGTCATACTTTCCTTGTAAATCATGGGAGCTATAAACTCTCCGTCTACTTGTCCTGAAACAATTGAAGTCCGCTCAAAACGCCGTCCGCTAATCTTTTCATAGACTTTCTTCCCTCTAGGAGCGCGTGCATAAGGACGATAGAGGTAGCGGTCGATCCCTGTTTCGTCAATATATACGACTGGTAAATCTTTTAGGTTATCCAAAATATCAAGAAACTCAGCGACTTTCTAGTGTCCTTAATCTGCTTTAAAGCTGCCCATACTGAAGGAACAACACAGTCAAAATGTGCCGCAATTTCCCGTAAAAAAGCGTCTGGATGAGCCTCTACAAAGGCTTTTAATTCTTCTAAAGAGATCTTCCGCTTTTTGACGACTCGCTTTTTCCTCTCTAAGTGTCCTTGTTCACGTCTTTCTTTTCCCACGTGAAGAGAATTTTGACGCCAACATCAAAACTTTAGCTGCCTCGACATGGCTGTGTCCTTCTTTGATGTAATCTAAATGCCATAGCTTTATTATAAGCTGGTTATTTTAAACTAAGCAACTATACCATCCAATCTAAGGCATTGTGAAGAGCTACAGTAGTTGTCCCAAATTTCTTCTGAATTTTCTTTGGCTTATTAGTATCTAGTAGACCATCTAGAATACAACAAACGATAGACTTTTGGTGGACATCAATTCCACAACGAGTTTCAATCATAACTTCCATTATAAAAACCTCCTGTTAACTATTTGAACAATAGAACAAGAGGTTACTAGTAAGATATTTTCATGCTCAAGGCATATTAGAGTTATTTCACGACTCTTGTTCATCCAGTTTTTTGTAGAGGCTAGGAAAAGCCCTATTAAACACTATGGATTGGTATTGTTCATCTTCATTATAAGATAAACTTCTTTTTCTGTCATGAGTTAGCAGGCTCTGCCTGCTTAGAGTTTTTTATGAACTTGGTTTGCTTTTTAAAACACGCGATACACGTAGGGATTTTCTGGTTTATCGACTTTGGTAAAGCTGTCGATTTCCAAGGTTGGGAGGTTTTGTTTGAGTTCTTTATGGTAGTGATTGACTAGTTTTCCTTTGGCTGTAATCCAGGTGTTATTTTCATACTGACGGGTATTTCCCTTGGTCAGCAATCCATAGACACCAGAATCTGCGATACAGTGAATAATGCCGAAGCGGAACAGAAATTGACTATTGGCATGACTGGGGTCATTGTAGACAAAACCTGTGAACTGGACTGTCTTGCCCTCAAATTCATCTGGATAGTCGTAGATAGCCTCCATGACTTCCATATAGTTTTCGTTGGTGATCTGAATACTATCTTGGGACAAGTATTTATCCGCCGCCGTACGCATTTCCTTTTCATAGGCTGATTTTGAAAAATAAGAACTGGTATCTGGTTTCAAATATTGGCTTGTCGTACCTTCACTTGTCTGAATGGCTTGATCCGTGCCTTCTGATAAGGGGAAATGATAGCCTTTGGCTGAAACGGTCTGAGAATCCAAGCTAACAGTTGGAAAAGTTAAACCGACGACAATTGGAATGGTCAGAAGAGCAATACTCGTTACCTTCGCTAATCGGCTGTTCAGATGACTATGGGTTTTGACTTGCTTCATCCAGATATACAATTGAACGATTGCCAAGATAAAGGAAAGCACCATGGAAATATAGGCAAGATAGGAATAGTGCATGTTGATGTACTGGTTTAATTTGCCTGACAGATGGAGATAAATGGTCAGTTCAAAATAGCCAGCTAAAACTAAAAATCGAATCATAGGATGACTCCAATCAAGAGAGAATACACTAAGACGACAAGAGTCACAATCATAATGAAGTGACTGATAAATCGTGCTTTCAAGTAATTTTTCATCATGAGAATATTTTTAATATCCAGCATTGGGCCAATCACCAGAAAGGCCAGAACTGGTGCCAAACCGAAACTAGAGAGTAGAGAAGCACCGATAAAGGCATCCGCCTCACTGCAGAGAGAGAGAAGAAAGGCCAAAAGCATCAAGAGCAGGATGGCAAAAAGAGGGGTTGCGCTGATAGAGGTCAGAATCCGAGTTGGAACGTAGACCTGTATCATAGAAGCAAAGAGACAGCCAAATACCAAATAACGCCCCGTATCAAAAAACTCATCAATGGCCTGCACAAAAACCTGAAAAACCTTTTTTGCAGAGCTCAAATGAGAAAAATCATGCTCATGACAGGCCAACCGATTTTCTTTTTGAATCGGTTCTTGCCAGAAAAATCCCAGAAAAATCCCAAGTATAACAGCTACTACAATGGAACCTAGAGCTCGTAACAGGGCGACATGGAAGGAATTGCCAAAGGCAGAATAGGTCGCAAAGAGAACAATAGGATTGATAACAGGCGCTGTTACGAGAAAGGGAACAGCCGTGTAACTGGGAACCTTCTTTTCCAGAAAACGATTGATAATGGGGACGATTCCACATTCACAAGAAGGGAAAAGCATCCCGACAAAGGTCCCAAAAAAGATTCTCCCCCAACGATTTCGAGGGAGAAAATGATAAACCTTTTCAGGTGTGATATAAACCTCAATCAGCCCTGAAACAATACTTCCTATCAGAACGAAGGGTAGGGCTTCAATGATAATAGAGAGAAAAATAGCCCCAGTCTGAAGCACACTAGACGGGAGTTGTTGGAAAGCAGTCATCTAGTTTTTCTTTTCTGCTTTGGCTTTTTTCTCTTTGTCATCAGGAAAAGTGACTTGTTTCAAATCAGGGAGTTTCGCAAACTCTTCAAACATTTTGTCCAAGTCGTCTCGTTTTGTAAATTTTACAGCCATAGGTGTACCTCGATTCTAAATTCTACCTCTATTATACTATTATTTTAAGGAAAAGGGAAAAGTTAAAATTGAGTATCTAACGAATAATAGAGCTTTATAAATCCTGATTAAGTCTGGTAGATTGAGAAAGTTTGACAAAAAAGTAGATAGTGCTAGAATAACGTTAACGAAAGACATTTGAGGGCAGAAAGGTTCCTGCCGCACCTTGAAAAAGGTATCTGAGATGCTGGGTACACCGAGCAGCCAAGTGTCCGTTATTTCAAATGAGGGAGCTTAAATGCTCCTTTTTTGTTTAAAAATTTCAAAAAAGATTATCCCCACCGTAAGCTCAGGTTTGCGATTTTTTATTTGCTCTGAAAATTGATTCGTTAACTTCAATAAATAGCTTTATAAAGCGTTTTGTAAAAAATAAAAACAGTGCAATTAATCACTGATCCTTTTGTAAACTATTAGAATTAAATTGCAACCTTCTCAATGAATAGAATATTGAAATGAAGTAAATTTATTTCCCAACTTATGTTTTAAAATTGTAAGAGCTAATTTG
>NZ_DXLC01000134.1:8967-9556 GCF_019414905.1 Streptococcus sp.
AAAGGGATTATTTTGATAATCAAAGATGCAAAAACAGGTAAGGCAAAACAAGAGCAGTTCCTTGTGGTATAATAGATTCATGGATAAAAAATATGAAAAAATCTCCCAGGATTTGGGAGTGACGTTAAAGCAAATTGATACCGTTCTAAGTTTGACAGCTGAAGGGGCTACTATTCCCTTTATCGCACGTTATCGCAAGGACATGACTGGTAGTTTGGATGAGGTGGCGATTAAGGCCATTATCGACTTGGATAAAAGTCTGACCAATCTCAATGACCGCAAGGAAGCTGTCTTGGCTAAGATTCAAGAACAAGGCAAGTTGACCAAGGAGTTGGAAGAAGCTATCTTAGCTGCTGAAAAATTAGCAGACGTAGAAGAACTCTATCTTCCATACAAGGAAAAACGTCGGACCAAGGCAACTATTGCTCGTGAAGCTGGACTCTTCCCTCTTGCTCGCTTGATTTTGCAGAATGTAGCTGGCTTAGATAAAGAAGCTGAAAAGTTTGTCTGTGAAGGATTTGCGACTGGTAAGGAGGCCTTGGCTGGTGCAGTTGATATCTTGGTCGAAGCCTTATCGGAAGATGTCAAT
>NZ_DXLC01000135.1:0-3361 GCF_019414905.1 Streptococcus sp.
GTTACCCAACAACCACTCGGAGGTAAAGCTCAGTTTGGTGGACAACGTTTCGGTGAGATGGAGGTTTGGGCTCTTGAAGCCTATGGTGCGTCAAATGTTCTTCAAGAAATCTTGACTTACAAGTCTGACGATATCAACGGACGTTTGAAAGCTTATGAAGCCATTACAAAAGGAAAACCAATTCCAAAACCAGGTGTTCCAGAATCCTTCCGAGTTCTTGTCAAAGAATTGCAATCTCTTGGTCTTGACATGCGTGTCCTAGACGAAGATGACCAAGAAGTGGAACTTCGCGACTTGGATGAAGGAATGGACGAAGATGTCATCCACGTAGATGACCTTGAAAAAGCCCGCGAAAAAGCAGCCCAAGAGGCTAAAGCAGCCTTTGAAGCTGAAGAAGCTGAAAAAGCAACAAAAGCGGAAGCAACAGAAGAAGCTGCTGAACAAGAATAAGTAGCTCACTTAGAATAGAAAGGGAAGAAATAGTGGTTGATGTAAATCGTTTTAAAAGTATGCAAATCACCCTAGCTTCTCCAAGCAAAGTCCGTTCATGGTCTTATGGAGAAGTCAAAAAACCTGAAACAATCAATTACCGTACCTTGAAACCAGAACGTGAAGGACTCTTTGATGAAGTTATCTTTGGTCCTACAAAAGACTGGGAATGTGCTTGTGGTAAGTACAAACGCATTCGTTACAGAGGGATTGTTTGTGACCGTTGTGGGGTTGAAGTAACGCGTACAAAAGTTCGTCGTGAGCGTATGGGGCACATCGAGTTGAAAGCTCCTGTATCTCACATCTGGTACTTCAAGGGAATTCCAAGCCGTATGGGCTTGACCCTTGATATGAGTCCCCGTGCCCTCGAGGAAGTTATCTATTTCGCAGCTTATGTGGTGATTGATCCTAAGGATACACCACTTGAGCACAAGACTATCATGACAGAGCGCGAATACCGTGAGCGCTTGCGTGAGTATGGTTATGGATCATTCGTTGCCAAAATGGGTGCCGAAGCCATCCAAGACCTTTTGAAACAAGTAGATCTTGAAAAAGAAATTGCTGAACTCAAAGAAGAGTTAAAAACAGCTACTGGACAAAAACGTGTCAAAGCCATCCGTCGTTTGGATGTTTTGGATGCCTTTTACAAGTCTGGAAACAAACCTGAATGGATGATTCTCAACATCCTTCCGGTTATTCCACCAGATCTTCGTCCAATGTTGCAGTTGGATGGTGGCCGTTTTGCCTCATCTGACTTGAATGACCTGTACCGTCGTGTTATCAACCGTAACAACCGTTTGGCTCGTTTGCTTGAGTTGAATGCACCAGGTATCATCGTTCAAAATGAGAAGCGTATGCTTCAAGAAGCGGTTGACGCTTTGATTGACAATGGTCGTCGTGGTCGTCCAATCACAGGACCAGGTAGCCGTCCTCTTAAATCATTGAGCCACATGCTTAAAGGTAAACAAGGACGCTTCCGTCAAAACTTGCTCGGTAAACGTGTTGACTTCTCAGGACGTTCCGTTATCGCCGTTGGTCCAACTCTTAAGATGTACCAATGTGGTGTGCCACGTGAAATGGCAATCGAGCTCTTTAAACCATTCGTGATGCGTGAAATTGTTGCCCGTGATATCGTGCAAAACGTCAAAGCGGCTAAACGCTTGGTGGAACGCGGAGATGAGCGTATCTGGGATATTCTTGAAGAAGTAATCAAAGAACACCCAGTGCTTCTTAACCGCGCACCGACCCTTCACCGTTTGGGTATCCAAGCCTTCGAGCCAGTCTTGATTGATGGTAAGGCCCTTCGCTTGCACCCACTTGTCTGTGAAGCCTACAATGCCGACTTTGACGGGGACCAAATGGCCATCCACGTACCGCTTTCAGAAGAAGCTCAAGCAGAAGCTCGTATCTTGATGCTCGCTGCTGAGCATATCTTGAACCCGAAAGATGGTAAACCAGTTGTTACTCCATCTCAGGACATGGTTTTGGGTAACTACTACTTGACTATGGAAGAAGCTGGTCGTGAAGGTGAAGGAATGGTCTTCAAAGACCGTGACGAAGCGGTTATGGCTTACCGTAATGGTTATGTTCACCTTCACTCACGTGTCGGTATCGCAACAGACAGCCTCAACAAGCCTTGGACAGAAGAGCAAAAACATAAGGTCTTGCTTACAACAGTTGGTAAAATCCTCTTTAACGACATCATGCCAGAGGGTCTACCATACTTGCAAGAACCAAACAATGCCAACTTGACAGAAGGGGTTCCAGCTAAATATTTCTTGCCACTTGGTGGAGATATCAAGGAAGCTATCAGCAATCTTGAACTTAACCCTCCATTCAAGAAGAAAAACCTTGGAAATATCATCGCTGAAATCTTCAAACGTTTCCGTACGACAGAAACTTCTGCCCTACTTGACCGTATGAAGAATCTCGGTTACCACCACTCAACTCTTGCAGGATTGACAGTGGGTATTGCCGATATCCCAGTCGTTGATGACAAGGCTGAAATCATTGAAGAATCACACAAACGTGTAGAACAAATCACAAAACAATTCCGTCGTGGTATGATCACAGACGACGAGCGTTACAATGCCGTTACAGCTGAATGGCGTGCTGCCCGTGAAAAATTAGAGAAACGCTTGATTGCCAACCAAGATCCTAAGAACCCAATCGTTATGATGATGGACTCTGGAGCCCGTGGTAACATCTCAAACTTCTCACAGCTTGCCGGGATGCGTGGTCTGATGGCTGCTCCTAACGGACGTATCATGGAATTGCCAATCCTTTCAAACTTCCGCGAAGGTTTGTCGGTATTGGAAATGTTCTTCTCAACTCACGGTGCCCGTAAAGGTATGACCGATACGGCCCTTAAGACAGCCGACTCAGGTTACTTGACTCGTCGTTTGGTTGACGTTGCCCAAGACGTTATCATCCGTGAGGACGACTGTGGAACAGACCGTGGTCTCTTGATTCGTTCTATCGCCGAAGGAAAAGAGATGATCGAGTCTCTAGAAGAACGTCTCAACGGTCGTTACACTAAGAAAACTGTTAAACATCCAGAAACTGGTGCAGTGATTATCGGTCCAAATGAATTGATTACAGAAGACAAGGCGCGTGAAATTGTTAATGCTGGTGTGGAAGAAGTGACTATCCGCTCTGTATTTACATGTAACACTCGTCACGGTGTCTGCCGTCACTGTTACGGTATCAACTTGGCGACTGGTGATGCGGTTGAAGTTGGTGAAGCAGTCGGTACAATCGCTGCCCAATCTATCGGGGAACCTGGTACACAGCTTACAATGCGTACCTTCCACACGGGTGGGGTTGCCTCAAATACCGATATCACTCAGGGTCTTCCTCGTGTCCAAGAAAT
>NZ_DXLC01000136.1:0-23314 GCF_019414905.1 Streptococcus sp.
AAGACGCTGGTAAAATCGCTGGTCTTGAAGTAGAACGTATCGTCAACGAACCAACAGCAGCAGCCCTTGCTTACGGTTTGGACAAGACTGATAAAGAAGAAAAAATCTTGGTATTTGACCTTGGTGGTGGTACATTCGACGTTTCTATCCTTGAATTGGGTGACGGTGTCTTCGACGTATTGTCAACTGCAGGGGACAACAAACTCGGTGGTGATGACTTTGACCAAAAAATTATCGACCACTTGGTAGCAGAATTCAAGAAAGAAAACGGTATTGACTTGTCTACTGACAAGATGGCAATGCAACGTTTGAAAGATGCAGCTGAAAAAGCTAAGAAAGACCTTTCTGGTGTAACTTCAACTCAAATCAGCTTGCCATTTATCACTGCTGGTGAAGCTGGACCTCTTCACTTGGAAATGACTTTGACTCGTGCAAAATTTGACGATTTGACTCGTGACCTTGTAGAACGTACAAAAGTTCCAGTTCGTCAAGCCCTTTCAGATGCAGGTTTGAGCTTGTCAGAAATCGACGAAGTTATCCTTGTTGGTGGTTCAACTCGTATCCCTGCCGTTGTTGAAGCTGTTAAGGCTGAAACTGGTAAAGAACCAAACAAATCAGTAAACCCTGATGAAGTAGTTGCTATGGGTGCTGCCATCCAAGGTGGTGTGATTACTGGTGATGTTAAAGACGTTGTCCTTCTTGACGTAACACCATTGTCACTTGGTATCGAAACAATGGGTGGAGTATTTACAAAACTTATCGATCGCAACACTACTATTCCAACATCTAAATCACAAGTCTTCTCAACTGCAGCAGACAACCAACCAGCCGTTGATATCCACGTTCTTCAAGGTGAACGCCCAATGGCAGCAGATAACAAGACTCTTGGACGCTTCCAATTGACAGATATTCCAGCTGCACCTCGTGGAATTCCTCAAATCGAAGTAACTTTCGACATCGACAAGAATGGTATCGTGTCTGTTAAGGCCAAAGATCTTGGAACTCAAAAAGAACAAACTATTGTGATCCAATCAAACTCAGGTTTGACTGACGAAGAAATCGACCGCATGATGAAAGATGCAGAAGCTAACGCTGAAGCAGATAAGAAACGTAAGGAAGAAGTTGACCTTCGTAACGAAGTAGACCAAGCAATCTTTGCGACTGAAAAGACAATCAAGGAAACTGAAGGCAAAGGCTTCGACGCAGAACGTGACGCTGCCCAAGCTGCCCTTGATGACCTTAAGAAAGCGCAAGAAGACAATAACTTGGACGACATGAAAGCAAAACTTGAAGCATTGAACGAAAAAGCTCAAGGCCTTGCTGTTAAACTCTACGAACAAGCTGCAGCAGCGCAACAAGCTCAAGCAGGAGCAGAAGGGGCGCAAGCAACAGGAAACGCAGGCGATGACGTCGTAGACGGAGAGTTTACGGAGAAGTAAGATGAGTGTATTGGATGAAGAGTATCTAAAAAATACACGAAAAGTTTATAATGATTTTTGTAATAAAGCTGATAGTTATGAATCTGCAAAAGATTTTATAGATAATATTCCAGTAGTGTATTTGGCTAGGTATAAAGCAATTATTTTAGCTGAGCATGAAAGTTGTGTTAAAAATGATGAGGCGGTAAGGAATTTTGTTACTTCAGTATTGTTGTCAGCGCTAGTATCAGCACTAGTATCAGCAACCATACAAAAACCAGAATTTATAATATCGTTTATAATTGGCATGGTTTGGGTTGTCTGTGTTTTCCTTCTAATCTATTGGAATTTTATAGCCAATACTAAGAAGAGACAAAAATATATAAATGTTTGTGTGCTTATTGGATATTTAAAATCAAAATAAATTTGATTTAAGTTACTTCACTCATCCACAGAGGTTGCAATCCAGCCTCTGTTTTTCGATAAAATAGAGGATGTTGCGTATGAAAAAAGTACTTTGTATCATTTATCCTAATTTTTCTCTTTATGAGATAACCACTTTAACGAGTACTTTAGCTCTGTCTTTTGATATCACGATTGATTATGTCGCTTCTGAGAATTCGATGGTAGTCTCTGAGGATGGTTTGCCCTGTCAACCGACGAAAACATTGGATCAGCTCTGTATAGAAGATTATTCTTGTGTAATTTTGCCAGGAATGGTCAATATAGGTCCTGCTCTACAAGATGAGAAATTGATTTCGTTTTTGAGAAGTCTTAATGAGCAAGATATCCTAATTGCAGCCATTTCTTCAGCGCCCATTTTACTAGCGAAAGCTGGCTTGTTGAACGACACGAAATTTACAGGTGGAATTTGGCAAAACTTCTTTGATTATTTTGAATTTCTTCCACGTAAGAATTTTCAACCGAAAGTCCTTGTCCAAGATAAACAAATCATTACGGCTATCGGTTTTGCACATCAAGAGTTTGCAAGAAAAGTGATTTTCGGTTTAGGGTTGGCAGAGAATACGGACAACTATTTTAAAGAACAGAACGAGTATGCTGAAGAGGATTTGATATTTACTCTATCAGATGAAGAGTTTAATCAAGTGAAGCAGAGTATAGAAAACAGCCTCTAAAGATTTACATGAAAATTATAGAAAGGAACAAAGGTGTTCAGGGAATTGAACACGGGTTCCCAAATTTATTACTCAATATAAAAGAAAGGAATTGAACCCGACCTAAATTCTCGGAAAAAAGATAAATCTGCCTAGGAGCATCGCTCCAGCGTCAGATTTCCTATTTTTCAGTCGAATTTTACGGTCTTGGTATCTTGTATGAACAATACTGAATTTTATGATCGTCTGGGGGTGTCAAAAAACGCTTCGGCAGACGAGATCAAAAAGGCTTATCGTAAGCTTTCGAAAAAATATCACCCAGATATCAATAAGGAGCCTGGTGCTGAGGAAAAGTACAAGGAAGTCCAGGAAGCCTATGAGACATTGAGTGACGACCAAAAACGGGCGGCCTATGACCAATATGGTGCGGCTGGTGCCAATGGTGGCTTTGGTGGTGCAGGTGGTTTCGGCGGCTTTGACGGGGCAGGAGGCTTCGGTGGTTTTGAAGATATCTTCTCAAGTTTCTTCGGCGGAGGCGGTGCTTCGCGCAATCCAAATGCTCCTCGTCAGGGGGATGACCTCCAGTATCGTGTGAACTTGACCTTTGAAGAAGCTATTTTTGGAGCTGAAAAAGAGGTTAAATACAATCGTGAAGCAAGCTGTAGTACATGTAATGGCTCAGGTGCTAAGCCAGGAACAAGTCCAGTCACTTGTGGACGCTGTCATGGCGCTGGTGTCATTAACGTCGATACACAGACTCCACTTGGTATGATGCGTCGCCAAGTAACCTGTGATGTCTGTCACGGTCGCGGAAAAGAAATCAAAGATCCATGTACAACATGTCACGGAACAGGTCATGAAAAACAAGCTCATAGTGTACATGTAAAAATCCCTGCTGGTGTGGAAACAGGTCAACAAATTCGCCTAGCTGGTCAAGGTGAAGCTGGATTTAACGGTGGACCTTACGGTGACTTGTATGTAGTGGTTTCTGTGGAAGCCAGCGACAAGTTTGAACGTGAAGGAACGACTATCTTCTACAATCTCAACCTCAACTTTGTCCAAGCAGCTCTTGGTGACACAGTTGATATCCCAACTGTTCATGGTGATGTTGAATTGGTTATTCCAGAGGGAACTCAGACTGGTAAGAAATTCCGCCTACGTGGCAAAGGAGCTCCGAGCCTTCGTGGTGGTGCAGTTGGTGACCAATACGTTACCGTTAATGTCGTAACACCGACAGACTTGAACGAACGCCAAAAAGCAGCCTTGAAAGAATTCGCAGCTGCGGGTGATTTAAAAGTCAATCCAAAGAAAAAGGGCTTCTTTGATCATATTAAAGATGCCTTTGAAGGAGAATAAAGCAAAAAGAGCTGTCGAGCTCTTTTTACTTATAGATTTTTTAAGACTTTCCTTAAGTAATGACGGACGGTAGCGACCTTCTTCGAAGTTACATACTTAAACTTTGAGCCCAGGTCTCAAAGTTTCCGGACACCTGAAACCAAGCTGTTTCAGGTGTTTTCATTACGGCGGAAAGCCTGGGAAAGTCTTTGATTTAGTTATGAAACGGTGAATAATACTCTTCAAAAATCTCTTCAAACCACGTCAGCGTCGGCTTATCTACAACCTCAAAACAGTGTTTTGAGCTGACTTCGTCAGTTCTATCCACAACCTCAAAACGGTGTTGTGAGCAGCCTGTGCCTAGCTTTCTAGTTTGCTCTTTGATTTTTATTGAGTATGAGTTGCCTAAATTATGATGTATAGTTGATGGGATATAACTTGTTTACCTTTTAAAAAGAGCCGAGTAGCTCTTTTTACTTATCTTCAGTTTCCTGTGTTTCTTTAATCACAGCTAGTCTAGTCTGGATATCCTTTTCCAAGACCTTAAACTTGTAAGTGAGGTCGTCTTGATATTCCTTGATGAGTTCTTTTTGCTGGTCGATGATTTGCAGGCTATTTTGGATAATATCCACATCGTCCTTGATAGCTTGAACGCGGTCAGTGGTATTCAAGACTTCATCTGTGATGGTTTGGCGATTTTTTGTGACCAGATAACTTCCGGCTGCAGCTCCTGCAAATAGCAGTAGGTTGGATAATTTCATGGCAACTCCTTAGGCGTTTTTGATGGTTTCAGCGACTTGAGCGAGTTTGTCAAAGTCTGGTTCGTGGGCGATAAAATCAATCTTGAGGTCATCGTCCGCACTGTAGCGAGGCACGAGGTGAACGTGAGTATGAAAGACTGTTTGACCAGCGATTTCTTCACAGTTGGCAATGATATTCATACCAGCAGCCTTGGTAGCTTTCATGACTTTTTGAGCTACTTTTGGTACTTGGGCAAAGAGTTGGCTGGCGCTAGTAGCGTCCATTTCCAAAAGATTACGATAGTGTTCTTTTGGAACGACCAAGGTGTGTCCTGGTGTCACTTGAGAGATATCAAGAAAGGCAAGAACCTGCTCATCTTCATATACTTTTGAAGCAGGAATTTCCCCTGCGATGATTTTACAAAAAATGCAATCTGACATAAAATCTACCTCTACTGTATTGAATTTTGATATAATATAGCTACATTATACCAGATTTGGAGAAAATATGTTAGAAATTAAAAACCTGACAGGTGGCTATGTTCATGTCCCTGTCTTGAAAGATGTGTCCTTTACTGTTGAAAGTGGGCAGCTGGTCGGTCTGATTGGTCTCAATGGTGCTGGGAAATCAACGACGATCAATGAGATTATCGGTCTGTTGACACCTTATAGTGGTTCCATCAATATCAATGGCCTGACCCTGCAAGAAGATGCGACTAGCTACCGCAAGCAAATTGGCTACATTCCTGAGACACCTAGCTTGTATGAGGAATTGACCCTCAGAGAGCATATCGAAACGGTTGCTATGGCTTATAGTATTGAGCAAAAGGTAGCTTTTGAGCGAGTAGAACCTTTGTTAAAAATGTTCCGTCTAGACCAGAAATTAGACTGGTTCCCTGTTCATTTTTCAAAAGGGATGAAGCAGAAGGTCATGATTATCTGTGCTTTTGTGGTGGATCCGAGTCTTTTCATCGTGGATGAGCCTTTCCTTGGTCTTGATCCGTTGGCTATTGCGGACTTGATTCAGCTTTTGGAAGTGGAAAAGCAAAAGGGCAAGTCCATTCTCATGAGTACCCACGTGCTGGATTCAGCGGAAAAGATGTGTGATGCCTTTGTCATTCTTCACAAGGGAGAGGTGCGTGCCAAAGGCAATCTCCTGCAACTACGCGAAGCCTTTGATATGCCTGAGGCTAGTTTGAATGATATTTACTTGGCTCTGACCAAAGAGGAGGAGCTATGAGAGACTTGTTTTTAAAGAGAAAGCAGGCTTTTCGTAAGGAGTGTCTTGGTTATCTGCGCTATGTTCTCAATGACCACTTTGTCTTGTTCCTGCTTGTTCTGCTGGGATTTCTAGCCTACCAGTACAGTCAACTCTTGCAAGATTTTCCTGAAAATCATTGGCCTATCCTTTTGTTTGTAGGAATTACCTCTGTTTTACTGTTGCTTTGGGGAGGAATTGCCACCTATATGGAGGCTCCAGACAAGCTCTTTCTCTTGGTTGGAGAAGAGGAAATCAAGCTCCATCTCAAGCGTCAAACTGGCATTTCCCTAGTCTTTTGGCTCTTTGTCCAGACCCTTTTCTTGCTGTTATTTGCGCCTTTATTTTTAGCAATGGGCTATGGCTTGCCTGTTTTTCTGGTCTATGTGCTTTTATTGGGAGTAGGTAAATATTTCCTCTTTCGTC
Organism: Streptococcus sp.; assembly: GCF_019414905.1. Taxonomy (GTDB): domain Bacteria; phylum Bacillota; class Bacilli; order Lactobacillales; family Streptococcaceae; genus Streptococcus. The sequence goes on from NZ_DXLC01000136.1 coordinate 6,293, forward strand.
AAAAGGCCAGCAAATTTTTCACGGAAACTGGACTGGACTGGGACTATGTCATTTCCCAAGAAAGCAAGCGTAAGCAAGTCTTGCTTCGTTTCTTTGCCCTCTTTACGCAGGTCAAGGGGCTTTCAAACAGCGTCAAGCGTCGTGCTTATCTGGACTTTATCCTAAAGGCTGTTCAGAAGGTGCCTGGGAAGATTTGGCAAAATCTCTATCTGCGTTCTTATCTGCGAAATGGAGACCTCTTTGCCCTCAGTCTCCGTCTGCTCTTGCTTTCCATACTGGCGCAGGTCTTTATCGAGCAAGCTTGGATTGCGACAGCAGTGGTAGTTCTCTTTAACTACCTCTTGCTCTTCCAGTTGCTGGCCCTCTATCATGCCTTTGACTACCAGTATTTGACCCAACTCTTTCCACTAGACAAGGGGCAAAAGGAAAAAGGCTTGCAGGCTGTAGTCCGAGGATTGACCAGTTTTGTTTTACTTGTGGAATTAGTTGTTGGGTTGATTACCTTCCAAGAAAAACTAGCCCTTCTAGCCTTGCTGGGTGCAGGTTTGGTTTTACTAGTCTTGTACTTACCTTATCAAGTAAAACGTCAGATGCTGGATTAATCTTGCCTATATGACACTAAAAAAGAAGTTGAGTTCAGTTTGTCTCAGCTTCTTTTATTTTCTACAGGATAATGGTTGGTCCGTAGAGACTCAACTTGGTCTTGACTTGGTCAAAGTGGAAGCGGTCATAGGCCCGCCAAGCGGCGCGAGTTGGAGCATCTGGATTGAGGGCGCTGAGTCCCATGAGAAGACTGGAAGTCTGGTAGAATTTTTCCAGTTCAATCAAGACTCGATTATCCACTGTCTCAGCCTTGGCTAGAAAACAAAGAATAGAGTCTAATTGCTCCTGAAAGCGGACGTCGTCAGCGCTTGCCTGTTTGCATGCTTGGTAGGTTTTGTTTAAGTCAGTAATCAAGGTTTGAGCTCTTTTGATAGGGTCTGTATCTGTCATGAGAATTCCTCCTCTAATCTGGGTGCTAGTCTTGTTTCTAGCAACTGTGTTTTGATACTGTCAGTCTATCACTTTTATCTCCTTTTCAACCATAAAATCTTTAATTGTCCTTGAAATTTCCTGAATGGTACTGTTAAGATTTTATGATAAAATAGTGGTAAGATTATCATGCTTATTTGAGGAACAAGCTACCCTTCAGGAGCATTAAAGGCCTGTTTAGGATTTGGTTGGCTTGTATCATAGTATTTTTGCTATTCTCTTTTTAGGAAGAAATCGAAACAAGGAGAGTAAGAAGATGAGAATATTTGTTTTAGAAGATGATTTTTCCCAACAGACTAGGATTGAAACGACCATTGAGAAACTCTTGAAAGAACATCACATCACTCCCAGCTCTTTTGAAGTTTTTGGCAAACCAGAGCAACTGCTGGCTGAAGTGCATGAGAAGGGGGCCCATCATCTATTCTTTTTGGATATTGAGATTCGAAATGAGGAGATGAAGGGTCTGGAAGTGGCTAGAAAGATTCGGGATAGGGATCCTTATGCTCTCATCGTCTTTGTGACGACTCACTCGGAGTTTATGCCCCTGTCCTTTCGCTACCAGGTGTCAGCTTTGGACTACATTGATAAGGCCCTTTCGGCAGAGGAGTTTGAATCTCGGATCGAGACAGCCCTCCTCTATGCCAATAGTCAGGATAGTAAAAGTCTGGCGGAAGATTGCTTTTACTTTAAATCAAAATTTGCTCAATTCCAGTATCCTTTTAAAGAGGTCTACTATCTCGAAACGTCGCCCAGAGCCCATCGTGTTATTCTCTATACCAAGACAGACAGGTTGGAATTTACAGCGAGTTTAGAGGAGGTTTTCAAGCAGGAGCCCCGTCTCTTGCAGTGCCATCGCTCTTTTCTCATTAATCCTGCCAATGTAGTTCGTTTGGATAAGAAAGAGAAACTCCTTTTCTTTCCCAATGGAGGAAGCTGTATGATTGCGCGTTATAAGGTCAGAGAAGTGTCTGAGGCCATCAATAACTTACATTGAGTGAGGTGCTGGAATGGAATTAGTTTGGAAGATAGTATATGTGTTTTTGATATCTGGATTGGAATTGTTTATATTTTTTAAGGTGGATGGAATTGTTCTAACTCTGGAGAGAGTTTTTAAGTCCTTTCTTTTTAAGCTACTTTTAGCAGTTGTTTTTGTAACGATTAGCTATATAGTAGGAAATACTTACCTAACTTATTTTATGGAACCCTTGTACGGCATTGGTTTATCTTTCTTATTGTTAAGAGGGCTTCCTAAAAAACTACTCTTCTTTTATGGTCTCTTCCCAATGATGTTGGTGAATCTTTTTTTCAGGGTAGTCTCCTATTTTGTGATTCCATTTTTGGGGCAAGGGCATGTGTATGATGACCGCTCTTTTATTTGGTTATGTATAAAAATTTTCATTTGCTTTATTTCTCTAGCCTTTTTGAAATGGTTAGACTATGATTTTACTAGTTTGAGAAGGGAGACTCTCGATAAAGGTTTTCAAAAGTCCCTGACTACGATTAACTGGATAATGGGGGCTTACTATCTAGTGATGCAAAGTCTGTCTTTCTTTGAATATGAACAAGGTATTCAATCAACGACTGTTCGCCATCTCATCCTAGTCTTTTACCTACTCTTTTTTATGGGTATTATCAAGAAGCTAGATACCTATTTGAAGGACAAACTCCATGAGAGATTGGACCAAGAACAGGCCTTGCGCTACAGAGATATGGAACGCTATAGTCGGCATATAGAGGAACTTTACAAGGAAGTCCGGAGTTTTCGCCATGACTACACTAACCTCTTAACCAGCTTACGTCTGGGCATTGAAGAGGAGGATATGGAGCAGATAAAAGAGGTCTACGACTCGGTCTTAAAGGATTCTAGTCAGAAATTGCAGGACAACAAATATGACCTTGGCAGATTGGTAAATATTCGGGACCGTGCCCTCAAAAGTCTTCTAGCAGGGAAATTTCTAAAAGCTAGAGATAAGAAGATTGTCTTTAATGTCGAAGTTCCTGAGGAGATTCAGGTCGAGGGGATGAGTCTACTTGATTTTCTAACCATTGTGTCCATCCTTTGTGACAATGCTATTGAAGCCAGTGCAGAGGCCAGTCAACCTCATGTTTCAATCGCCTTTTTAAAAAATGGAGCACAGGAGACCTTTATCATTGAAAATTCCATCAAAGAAGAGGGCATAGATATTTCTGAGATTTTCTCCTTTGGAGCCAGTTCTAAAGGGGAAGAGAGAGGAGTTGGTCTCTATACTGTTATGAAAATTGTGGAAAGCCATCCTAATACCAGTCTAAATACCACCTGTCAAAATCAAGTCTTTCGTCAGGTTTTAACAGTTCACTCGATGTCAGTTGATGATTAGAAGATCTGTGGAAAGAAGTACCGCCTGTAGTCATCAATTAAAATGCCATAGTATATGAGGTACCCTATATGAATAAGAAATCCTTTTTTATCATCTGTTCTACGTTGATTATAGCATCGAATCTTCTCATGATTTCCGTGGTGAATAAGGGAGAAGGAACAGGGAGCAACCTGTTTGTGATTGCTATAGCCTGTGTTATGTTACCAGTCTTTTTATATGCAGTTGAAAACCAACTGACTTCATTGATAAGAGTAGAATCAATACTCCTGATTCAGTTGGCAGTTATATCTCTACTCCGTCTTGTCAACAGAATAGGGAGTACGCCTGAAATTCTCAACATTATCATTACCCTTATCGCTTTGGCAAGTGGAACAGCTGCTATCCTTGTTGCGATCATGAGAATATATGAGAACATACGGAAGTGAGGGTGAGTAGTTTTCTATTTTGTATTTTCACATTGTCAAGTTCCCCAGGGCAAGTATGTTTTTCATGCTTGCTTTTTTTATTTTTAACAATTCAAGATGTTTTGATGACCGTTTGTGATTTGGATGGAAAATTTTAAAAAATAGTAGTATACTAGCCTTATTAAGGTTGTAATAGGACGAAAGTAAAAAGAGGTATTCCTCGTGAATGCAAAAACAACGTTACAATTGGCTATTATGGTTGCTTAAAGGCTTGAGCTTGTATGTAGAGGAGCTGTACTTGGAGGTAATTATGGATTTCAAAAGTTTTCTTATTGTTTTTGTTGTTGGTATGTTTGTTTCTTTTATTACTTCTTTAATTAGGGAAAAATTTTTAAAATCTCCAAAGAAGAATAAAGATAGATCTAATTAGATAAAGAGATTTTTTATCGCTAGTTTAATCTACAGGGGAGTTTCTTTAATATTGTTTCGCCTGTTAAAATGATATGTGATAGCAGGATAAAAAATCTACAAATTAAGTTGGTATCAATATGGTGTAAATGGCAAGTATGTTTTTCATGCTTGCTTTTTTAAATTTTTTACAATTCAAGATGTTTTGATGACCATTTGTGATTTGAGTGATCCAAGGTCAAAATGAGTGCTATACTAGCAGTGTAAAGGTTGTAGCTCAACTAAGATAAAGCATACATTTAGGAGAAAATCTTATGAAGAAAAAAATACTGATCATTTTCGTTCTGTATCTGATTATGTCTATCCTTCTTTATCCGCTTAGGGAGAGTATTTGGTATCATCTATTTTATACCATAGCCTATATGATTGCGGTTATAATCTATCTTGCTTTAACTAAAAAGAAAGGAGCAAAGAAATGAAAGCTTTTCTTGCTAAAAAACGGAACATCTTTCTTACGAGATTGTTCCTAGGGCAGTTGCCCTTACTTGTCTCTACTTATCTATTTCTATCTCGTCAGTTTTTAAATTTTTCCTTGGTTTTCCAATTTCTTTTAGTGGTGATTAACTTGGCCTCTATTTTGGTTACTGTTTACCTCACTAGGGAGATGAGGATAAGAGAGTTTGAAGATGATGATTTGGTTAGTCCTAAAACCAATCAACTCATGTATATCGGTTTGACAGGCTTTATGTCTATTATTTGTTTGTATAGGGGTATCACAGCAGGAGAATCCTACCAACAATTAATTGCCTATATTGGTGCTATTCTCTGCTTGATCATCATGCTTCTACTCATTTGGGGTTTGAAATATTATAAAAAGTAGCTTTCTTTCCTCTTTTATCAGGATATTTGAGTAGAAGGCTTTATTAAAAAGTTCGTGAAATAAGTGAATGGAGGTATTTAATATGAAATACAGATTATTTCTTGTTATTTTCTTGAGTAGTATTTTGAATATTCTTTTAGGGACATTTTTACAAATCTCTAATGTATCGATTGGGTGGCTTGTTCTCTACAGTGGATTATTTGAAGCAGGCGTTTTCCTTATTGCTAATAAAGGGGTGGCGGTAAAAATCAAGGAAGTAGACATTCGAAACCGCTTTAAATTTATTTTTGGAAAAACCTTATGGTTTCAAATTCTTTTGCTCATCTTTTTGATAATCAAACTTTATCTTGGTTTGGATGAGAGGTTGATTTTATTCTATGGACATATTTTCATTGTCTTTAATGCCTTAATTTATCTATTATCTAGTAGTCAGGTTAGCCTTAAAAAGAACAAGCTGTCTTCTTAATCTTGCAGTAATAGAGCCTGACAAGGCGAGCCATCCTGTCTTGTAGATAGTAGGAGGAATTCTATGAAAAAACACCCTATTCTTTTCAAAACGAGTGCAATTCTTTCTTATTTGTTTCTGTTTTTCGGACTGTCTTGGACGACCCAATTTTGGAGCAATTATTGGGAGTTCTCGTCTTGGGTAGGAAATATTATCTGGATTCGAAACATCATCAGCCTTCTCTTTATCTGCTTGATGATTTGGATTTTGGTTAGGTCGGGCCATGCTTATCTCTTTCGTATCCCTAGAAAAAAGTGGTTGAGCTATTCCGTCCTGACGGTGTTAGCAGCTGTTGTGCTTATCTGTTTTAACTATCTGACAGCTAAACACGTTCAGGGGACGAACGAAGGTTGGAATTTGTTTATTGCCTATAGTGAGACAAATTTTGCGGAGTTTGGTGTTTACCTAACCTTAATCGTACTAGGACCTCTGATGGAAGAATTGGTATGTAGGGGATTGCTTCAACATGCCTTCTTTAAGAATTCGAGGTGGGGGCTGGATCTTCTCTTTCCGTCATTCTTATTTGCCTTGCCCCACTTTTCTAGCTTGCCAAGTCTCGCAGATATTTTTGTCTATACGGCAGTGGGCTGTCTATTTGCCTGTCTAACACGTTATACGAAGAGTATCTATCCTTCTTATTCGATTCATATTGTTAATAATATCATTGCAAACTTACCATTTTTGCTGACTTTTTTACACAGAGTCTTGGGGTAAAAAAACCAAGGCTTGCTTTTCAGCCATAGAGGAGGTCATCATGTATAAACACTTATTTTTCCTAGATTCAAAAACCTTAGACTGGTTGACGCCCTATATTCTAGTCTTGGCTTCTGACACCATTGCCTTTAATGTTTTTGTGCTAACCTTTGTATCTGTTGTAGTCTTTTATTTCCTAAATCCCGTGCTATCTTTAACAGCTATCTTCTTAGGGGCTGGCTATGTGGTCGGATTTTGGTTACTCAAATGGTTTGTTTTGGAAAGACTAGCATTAAAGGATGACGTGTAGGGGAGTTTGTTTCTTGAGGAGGATAATTTTATGGAGTTCTTTGATAAATTTCATGCCTTTTGTTTTGGATTTTTAGTATTACTAATCGTCATTACAGTTCCTTATACGATTAACCACGGGGATTTTTTTCAAAATGAGCCTGCATTGATTATTGTAAGTTTTCTAGTAACCTCGCTGAGTGTTGTTTATGCTAGAAAGTTTGAAATGATTTCTTTTGGGATGTTAAGCAAGAAAGAATTCTTGCTTTTCATTACAATCTTTCTTCTAAGTGTACTTGAGACGCTAGTTTATATTCATTTCTTTGCTGTTTCTTCTGGCGCAGGAGTTCAACATTTGGCGGAAGTCAGCAGAGGAATTTCTCTGTCTTTGATTTTGACTTCCTCAGTTTTTGGCCCCATCCAGGAGGAACTCATTTTCAGAGGACTTCTTCAAGGTGCCGTTTTTGACAATTCTTGGTTAGGGCTTATGCTAACTTCCTCTCTCTTTTCTTTCATGCATGGACCTTCTAATGTCCCTTCGTTTATTTTTTATCTACTTGGGGGCTTGTTACTGGGCTTTGCATATAAAAAGAGCCAAAACTTATGGGTTTCTACTCTAGTTCACATGTTTTACAATGCTTGGCCACTCTTATATTATTTATAAAAATCATGAAAGGTAAGCAGAAGACGGTGCTTACCTTTTTCTTTCTATCAATTATAACCCAAACCACCCCAGAGGCTTTTCTTTGAGAATCAGGTGTGGAGCGGTTGACGAATAGGCCAAAAACTAGTAGAATAGTAAGGAAACTTTATACGGAGGAAAGAAATGGATTTGGGTGATAATGAGCTAACACTGACTCCCATACCTGGGAAAAGTGGTAAGGCTTATATGGGTAGCTATCCTGATGGGAAGCGTATCTTTGTAAAAATGAACACCTCTCCAATCCTACCTGGTCTAGCTAGAGAACAAATTGCTCCACAATTATTATGGAGTCGCCGTTTGGCAGATGGGCGTGATATGTGTGCTCAAGAATGGTTGACAGGCAAGATATTGACCCCCTATGATATGAATCGTAAACAAATCGTCAATATCTTAACCCGTCTTCATCGCTCACGTCCGTTGATGACACAGTTGAGTCGGTTGGGATATGCCATGGAAACACCTGTAGATTTACTACAGTCTTGGCAAGAAACGGCTCCAGATGCTTTGCGTAAAAATCATTTTATCAGTGAAGTGATGGCTGATTTACGTCAGACTATTCCAGGATTTAGAGAGGACTATGCGACCATTGTCCATGGAGATGTACGACATAGTAATTGGATTGAGACAGATAGTGGCTTGATTTATTTGGTAGATTGGGATTCGGTTCGCTTGACCGACCGCATGTTTGACGTGGCTCACATGCTCTGCCATTATATTCCAGAACATCAGTGGAAGGAATGGTTGACCTACTACGGTTACAAGTACAATCAAACGGTATTAAATAAATTGTATTGGTACGGTCAATTGTCTTACTTGAGCCAGATTTCCAAGTATTATATGAACCAAGATTTAGAAAATGTTAATCGGGAGATTCATGGCCTGCGTCACTTCCGAGACAAGTATGGAAAGAGAAGATGAGAGTTAGAAATCGTAAAGGGGCGACAGAATTACTAGAGGCAAATCCCCAGTATGTGGTCCTCAATCCCTTGGAAGCCAAGGGGAAATGGCGGGACTTATTTGGCAATGATAATCCCATTCATGTGGAAGTTGGAAGTGGAAAGGGTGCCTTTGTTTCAGGTATGGCTAAGCAAAATCCTGACATCAACTATATCGGGATTGATATTCAAAAGTCTGTTTTGAGCTACGCTTTGGACAAGGTGCTTGAAGTTGGAGTGCCTAACATCAAGCTCTTGTGGGTAGATGGTTCTGACTTGACTGACTACTTTGAAGACGGTGAGATCGATCGCTTGTATCTGAACTTTTCAGATCCTTGGCCGAAAAAACGCCATGAAAAGCGTCGTTTGACATACAAGACCTTCTTGGATACCTTCAAACGTATCTTGCCTGAAAATGGAGAAATTCATTTCAAGACGGATAACCGTGGCTTGTTTGAGTACAGCCTAGTGAGCTTTTCTCAGTATGGCATGAAGCTCAATGGTGTCTGGCTTGATTTACATGCCAGTGATTTTGAAGGCAATGTCATGACAGAATACGAGCAAAAATTCTCCAACAAGGGGCAAGTTATCTACCGAGTTGAGGCAGAATTTTAAGAAAAAGCCTGAAATCAGGCTGTATAAGTGCTTTTGCTTTACATAAGTTAGCAAACGTGCTATACTAAGAGTAAGAATATGAAAAGTGAGGCGGGGAAATATCTTCGCCTCTTGCTTATGAGGAGGTGGACGCAATCGCAACAATCATAGAATTAGTCAGAGAAGTTGTAGAACCTGTCATCCAAGCGCCTTTCGAACTCGTGGATATCGAGTATGGAAAGATTGGCAGTGACATGATTCTCAGTATTTTTGTAGATAAACCTGAAGGAATTACCTTGAACGATACAGCGGACTTGACAGAAATTATCAGTCCTGTCCTAGACACCATCAAGCCAGATCCCTTCCCAGAACAATATTTCCTAGAAATCACTAGTCCAGGCTTGGAACGTCCTTTGAAAACCAAGGATGCCGTCGCTGGAGCGGTTGGGAAATACATCCATGTCGGGCTCTACCAAGCCATCGATAAGCAAAAGGTCTTTGAAGGAACCTTGTTGGCCTTCGAAGAGGACGAGTTGACCATGGAATATATGGACAAGACGCGTAAGAAAACCGTCCAAATTCCATACAGTTTAGTATCAAAAGCACGTTTAGCAGTTAAATTATAGAAAAAGAAAGGATAGCTTTTGAGGATTCAAAAGTGAAGAAAACATGAGTAAAGAAATGCTAGAGGCCTTCCGCATTTTGGAAGAAGACAAGGGAATCAAAAAAGAAGATATCATCGACGCAGTAGTAGAGTCGCTTCGTTCCGCTTATCGCAGACGCTATGGTCAGTCAGACAGTGTAGCTATTGATTTCAACGAAAAAACAGGTGACTTTACAGTTTATACTGTCCGTGAAGTGGTTGATGAAGTATTTGATAGCCGTTTGGAAATCAGCTTGAAAGATGCTCTTGTCATTAATTCAGCCTATGAACTTGGAGACAAAATCAAGTTTGAAGAAGCACCTGCTGAGTTTGGTCGTGTGGCAGCTCAATCTGCCAAACAAACCATCATGGAAAAAATGCGCAAGCAAACACGTGCCATCACATACAATACTTACAAAGAGCATGAACAAGAAATCATGTCTGGTACGGTAGAACGCTTTGACAACCGTTTCATCTATGTCAACCTTGGTAGCATTGAAGCCCAATTGTCAAAACAAGACCAAATTCCTGGAGAAGTTTTTGCTTCTCATGATCGTATTGAAGTCTATGTTTACAAGGTTGAAGACAACCCTCGTGGTGTGAACGTCTTTGTCAGCCGTAGCCATCCAGAGATGATCAAACGTTTGATGGAGCAAGAAATTCCAGAAGTTTATGATGGAACTGTTGAAATCATGAGCGTGGCTCGTGAAGCTGGCGACCGTACTAAGGTTGCAGTTCGTAGCCACAATCCAAACGTGGATGCTATCGGTACAATCGTTGGACGTGGTGGTGCTAATATCAAGAAGATTACCAGCAAATTCCACCCAGCTCGCTATGATGCTAAGAGCGACCGTATGGTGCCAATCGAAGAAAATATTGACGTTATCGAGTGGGTAGCAGATCCAGCTGAATTTATCTACAATGCCATCGCTCCTGCAGAGGTTGACCAAGTTATCTTTGATGAAAACGACAGCAAACGTGCCTTGGTGGTTGTACCAGATAACAAGCTTTCTCTTGCCATTGGTCGTCGTGGACAAAACGTTCGCTTGGCAGCTCACTTGACTGGTTACCGTATCGATATCAAGTCTGCTAGCGAATTTGAAGCCATGGAAGAAGCTGGTTCAGTAGATTTGGAAGCAGAAAACGATACTGTAGAAGAATAAAAGCTGCTAGAGGAGGGAAAGATGAAAACGAGAAAAATCCCTTTGCGCAAGTCTGTTGTGTCTAACGAAGTGATTGATAAGCGTGATTTGCTCCGCATTGTCAAGAACAAGGAAGGACAAGTCTTTATCGATCCGACAGGCAAGGCTAATGGTCGCGGCGCTTATATCAAGCTAGACAATGCAGAAGCCCTAGAGGCGAAAAAGAAGAAGGTCTTTAACCGCAGCTTTAGCATGGAAGTGGAAGAAAGCTTTTATGATGAGTTGATCGCTTATGTGGATCACAAAGTGAAAAGAAGAGAGTTAGGACTTGAATAAGCAAAAGATAAGCAATCTCTTGGGACTGGCTCAGCGAGCAGGCAGGATCATATCGGGTGAGGAATTGGTCGTCAAGGCCATTCAAGACGGAAAGGCCAAGTTGGTCTTTCTAGCCCATGATGCTGGACCCAATCTGACCAAGAAGATTCAAGATAAAGGTCATTATTATCAAGTAGAAATTGTAACCGTGTTTTCAACACTGGAATTAAGCATAGCAGTCGGGAAATCGAGAAAGGTTTTGGCTGTGACAGATGCTGGATTTACAAAGAAAATGAGGTCTCTTATGGAATAGAAGAGGAGGACATGATTTGTCTAAGAAAAGATTGTACGAAATCGCAAAAGAACTTGGAAAAGAAAGTAAAGAAGTTGTAGCGCGTGCAAAAGAGTTGGGCTTGGATGTGAAAAGCCACTCATCAAGTGTGGAAGAAGCTGTCGCTGCAAAAATCGCTGCCAGCTTTAAGTCTGCAGCTGCTCCGAAAGTAGAAGCAAAACCTGCAGAACAAAAAGCAAGTGCAGAAAAGAAAGCCGAGAAATCTGAGCCAGCTAAACCAGCTGTAGCTAAGGAAGAGGTAAAACCGGCTGAGCCAGTTGCTCCGAAAACAGAAAAAGTAGCAGCTAAACCGCAAAGCCGTAATTTCAAGGCTGAGCGTGAAGCCCGTGCTAAAGAGCAGGCAGAACGACGCAAGCAAAATAAGGGCAATAACCGTGACCAACAACAAAACGGAAACCGTCAGAAAAACGACGGTCGTAATGGTGGGAAACAAGCTCAAGGCAACCGCGACAATCGTCGCTTTAATGACCAAGCTAAGAAACAGCAAGGTCAGCAAAATCGTGGAAATGAGCGCCGTCAACAAGAGGACAAACGTCCAAATCAATCGGCTCCACGTATTGACTTTAAAGCCCGTGCAGCAGCCCTAAAAGCAGAACAAAATGCAGAGTACGCACGTTCAAGTGAGGAACGTTTCAAACAGACTCAGGCTGCCAAAGAAGCCTTGGCCCAAGCAAACAAACGCAAGGAGCCAGAGGAAATCTTTGAAGAAGTGGCTAAGTTAGCTGAACAAGCGCAACAAGCACAGCAAGTTCAAGCAGTGGTTGAAGTCGTCCCTGAGAAAAAAGAACCTGCAGTGGATACACGTCGTAAAAAACAAGCTCGACCAGACAAAAATCGTGACGATTATGATCACGAAGAAGATGGTCCTAGAAAACAACAAAAGAATCGAAGTAGTCAAAATCAAGTGAGAAATCAAAAGAATAGTAACTGGAATAACAACAAAAAGAACAAAAAAGGCAATAACAAGAACAACCGCAATCAGGCTCCAAAACCTGTTACAGAGCGTAAATTCCATGAATTGCCAACAGAATTTGAATATACAGATGGTATGACCGTTGCGGAAATCGCAAAACGTATCAAACGTGAACCAGCTGAAATCGTTAAGAAACTTTTCATGATGGGTGTCATGGCCACACAAAACCAATCCTTGGATGGGGAAACAATTGAACTCCTCATGGTGGATTATGGTATCGAAGCCAAACAAAAAGTTGAAGTGGATAATGCCGACATCGAACGTTTCTTTGTCGAAGATGGTTATCTCAATGAAGATGAATTGGTTGAGCGTCCACCAGTTGTAACTATCATGGGACACGTTGACCACGGTAAAACAACGCTCCTAGATACCCTTCGTAACTCTCGTGTTGCGACAGGTGAAGCGGGTGGTATCACGCAGCATATCGGTGCCTACCAAATCGTGGAAAATGGCAAGAAGATTACCTTCCTTGATACACCAGGACACGCGGCCTTTACATCTATGCGTGCGCGTGGTGCTTCTGTTACCGATATTACTATCTTGGTCGTAGCGGCAGATGACGGGGTTATGCCTCAGACTATCGAAGCCATTAACCACTCAAAAGCGGCCAACGTTCCAATCATCGTAGCCATCAACAAGATTGATAAACCAGGTGCTAACCCAGAACGAGTTATCGGTGAATTGGCAGAGCATGGTGTTATGTCAACTGCTTGGGGTGGAGATTCTGAATTTGTTGAAATCTCAGCTAAATTCAACCAAAACATAGAAGAATTGTTGGAAACAGTCCTTCTTGTGGCTGAAATCCAAGAACTCAAAGCAGACCCAACAGTTCGTGCGATCGGTACGGTTATCGAAGCGCGCTTGGATAAAGGAAAAGGTGCGGTCGCAACTCTTCTTGTACAACAAGGTACCTTGAATGTTCAAGACCCAATCGTTGTCGGAAATACCTTCGGTCGTGTCCGTGCTATGACCAACGACCTTGGTCGTCGTGTTAAGGTTGCAGGGCCATCAACACCAGTGTCAATCACAGGTTTGAACGAAGCGCCGATGGCGGGTGACCACTTTGCCGTTTACGAAGATGAAAAATCTGCGCGTGCGGCTGGTGAAGAACGTGCCAAACGTGCCCTTATGAAACAACGTCAAGCTACCCAACGTGTCAGCCTTGAAAACCTCTTTGATACCCTTAAAGCTGGTGAACTCAAATCTGTTAACGTTATCATCAAGGCCGACGTACAAGGTTCTGTTGAAGCCCTTTCTGCCTCACTTCAGAAAATCGATGTGGAAGGTGTTAAAGTTACCATCGTCCACTCAGCAGTCGGTGCCATCAACGAATCTGACGTAACACTTGCGGAAGCTTCAAATGCCTTTATCGTTGGTTTCAACGTACGCCCTACACCACAAGCTCGTCAACAAGCAGAAGCTGACGATGTGGAAATCCGTCTCCACAGCATTATCTACAAGGTTATCGAAGAGATGGAAGAAGCTATGAAAGGGATGCTTGATCCAGAATTCGAAGAAAAAGTTATCGGTGAAGCAGTTATTCGTGAAACCTTCAAGGTGTCTAAAGTGGGAACTATCGGTGGATTTATGGTTACTAGCGGTAAGGTTACCCGTGACTCTAAAGTCCGTGTTATCCGTGATGGTGTCGTTATCTATGATGGTGAACTCGCAAGCTTGAAACACTACAAAGACGACGTTAAAGAAGTTACAAACGGTCGTGAAGGTGGATTGATGATTGATGGCTACAATGACATCAAGACTGATGATGTCATTGAGGCGTATGTCATGGAAGAAATCAAACGATAATAGAGAAACGATAGCTCATTTGACTCGTCGTCAACAGCGCCTTGATGAACCTCAGTTCTATCTAAGGCTTGTTTCCTAGATTCAAATGGCTCTAGTTCCTCTATCTAAATAGAAATAGCTAGGTCTGCTGGCCTAGCTTTTGGTTCAAAGTAGAGAAAGGAATATCATGGCAAATCATTTCCGTACGGATCGTGTGGGCATGGAAATCAAGCGTGAAGTCAATGAGATTTTGCAAAAGAAAGTCCGTGATCCGCGTGTTCAAGGCGTGACCATCACAGATGTTCAAATGCTAGGTGACTTGTCTGTAGCCAAGGTTTACTACACCATTTTGAGTAACCTTGCTTCAGATAATCAAAAAGCTCAAATCGGGCTTGAAAAAGCGACTGGTACCATCAAACGTGAACTTGGTCGCAATTTGAAATTGTACAAAATCCCAGATTTGACCTTCGTCAAAGACGAATCCATCGAGTATGGAAACAAGATTGACGAAATGCTACGTAATCTGGATAAAAACTAAAGAAGAGGGGCAACCCTTTTTTTTGGTGGGGAAAATAGGTGGAATTTGAAATGGAAAAATATTCTTTTAACTAGAATTCTGTATTTTTAAAGGTTAGCTAAATAGAAAATGCTTTTTTTTTTTTTTAGGAAATATGATATGATGATTTCATAAATAAAAGGAGATTCTATTAATGAATAATATAAAAAAAATTTGTCGTTTAGCTTTGCTATGTCTTTCCGTCTCTAGCCTAGTTGCTTGTAGTTCTCTATCTGAAAAAACAAGTAGCTCTTCTAGTGAGAGTCAAACAGAAGCTTCATCTAGTAGTTCTGAAAAGAAGGGCTTGCTTGCCAAAGCAAAAGAAAAACTCAGTTCAGGCGATTTCAACCCACAAGATGTTAGCGATACGACAATTGAGTCTATAAAAACTTATGAAGATTACTTGATTATGAATGAGAAAATAATCGAGAATTACTATACAGAAGCAGACGAAGCCTTTAAAGAGACTGTTTTAGAAGATAGCGCTGCTATCCAAGAACTAAAAGATAGCACTAAAAAAGAGATGGAAGATTTGAAAAAACAATATGGTCCACTCAAGAAAGCACCGATTCAAGGGAAAGAAGAAGTTATTAAGGTTCTAAAAGATTATCGTGATAATCTACATGAACAAGTGGAGCAGTGGAAAGCTAGTCTTTAATAGGAAGAGTGGGGTTCAAGATGGATTATCAATTATTGCCACATGAATACATGGTTATGAATAGTGACCATGTGAGTTTTGGGAAAAATGGTTTGTCTACAGATGAATTAATTTTAACGAATCTACACTTAATATATATCAAAAAAGGTTTATGGGGAGGAAAAAAAGACCAAGTTACTATCCCCATTAACCAGATTAAAATTTTTGAAGGGAAACCTCAAGTTTCAGTAACCAAAACCAATGGTGTGAAACGGCTGGAAATTTATTATAATGATGGACAAGCTATCTTTTCATTTAATAATACTAAAGATACTGATAAGTGGGCTAGAAACATTATTAAATTGATTTCAGGTGATACGAGTCATTTTGAAACCTTAGGAGATAGCAGCTTATTTGGAGCAGATGTTTTGGCAGAAACATTTAAGGATACATTTGACACTTTTAAAGCAGGGCTTGGAATTAAGGATGCAGAGCCAGAAAAGATTTCAACCAAGTGTAGCTTTTGTGGAGCACCTTTGTCAGGTCAAGTGAAGCAAACAGTGAGATGTGCCTATTGTGATATGGAGCAGAGTTTATAAGGGGGCAATTAAATGGGGTTGATAAAAGCAATTACAGATTCTATTGGTGGGACATTTGCAGATCAGTGGAAAGAAATTATCACAGTTCAAGCTTTTGATGAACATACAGCTGTAAGTCCAGGTATTGTTCAAGAAAGTAATAATGGTAGGGGGGTCAATACGAAGGGATCTGTAGGTGTTATTTCCAACGGATCCAAGATTTTTATTCCAGAAAATACTGCTGCCTTTATCTTTAGTCAGTCTGGTATAGAGGAAATTATTACAGAACCAGGTGGATATGAATACCAAAATGGTGAAAGCAGTGTTTTTAATGGTGATGGATTGAAAAAGTCACTGTTTGACAATGTTGTTAATCGTGTTGGATTCGGTGGCCAAAGTGATCAGCAAAAACAGATTTGTTTTGTTAATTTGAGAGAAATTCGTGATATTAAATTTGGGACTCGTGGTCCAGTCATGTATAATGATTTGTTTTATGGGACAGATTTAGAAGTACGTGCTTTTGGAACATTTTCTATCCAAATTACAGATGCTAAGCAATTTATCAGAAATTTTCTTCCTGCCAATGTGACTTATTATACCTTTGATAGCGCTCAAGCTAGATCACAAATAGTGACAGAATTTCTTCAATCTTTTATTGTTGCACTTAATTCTTTGTCCACAACTTATCGTATTTCACAATTACCCTCACAAGCTGCAGTTCTTGCAGAACAAGTATCAAATGATGGACAGTATGCAGGGACTTGGAAAGAACGTTTTGGATTTGAGATTGTAAAAGTTGCCATTGCTAATATTGAGTTCTCACCAGAATCTAAGGAATTGGTTAAACAATTTTCATCAAATAAGATGAATTTAAAAGCTTATGATGATGTATCGCAGAAAGCTTCTAATATTGCAGCACAACAAAAAATTGCATCAGGAGTGGAGCAACATGGTCTAGGTGATGGTGCAGGGATGGTTTTTGGTATGAATATGGCACAAGGTTTAGATGAAAAAGCCATGAAAGCAAGTTTATCATTAGATGAGCAAATCGAAGCACTTACAAAACTAAAATCTCTTTTAGATGCAGGGATACTATCTCAAGAAGAATTTGATCGAAAGAAAAAAGAAATTATGGATTTATAAAATGAAACTCGAAAGTTCATAGTTATACTCAATGAAAATCAAAAAGCAAACTAGGAAGCTAGCCGCAAGCTGTACTTGAGTACGGTAAGGCGACGCTGA
>NZ_DXLC01000137.1:0-11333 GCF_019414905.1 Streptococcus sp.
CGTCTAGTGGATATTTTGAGTGAAAATCTGGACGAAGGTTTCCAATATTTCCCGTCTGACCAAATCACAGACCATCCAGAACGTTTCTTGGTTTCAGAAATGGTTCGTGAGAAAGTCTTGCACCTAACTCGTGAAGAAATTCCTCACTCAGTTGCTGTAGTGGTTGATTCTATGAAACGAGATGAAGAGACAGACAAGGTTCATATCCGTGCAACCATCATGGTCGAACGTGATAGCCAAAAAGGGATTGTCATTGGTAAAGGTGGTGCCATGCTCAAGAAAATTGGGACTATGGCCCGTCGTGATATTGAACTTATGCTAGGGGACAAGGTTTTCCTAGAAACTTGGGTCAAGGTTAAGAAAAACTGGCGAGATAAGAAGCTAGATTTGGCTGACTTTGGCTATAATGAAAAAGAATACTAAGTAGAGGTGGGCTCATGCCTGCTTCTTGTTTTTACAGAAGGAGGACTTATGCCTGAATTACCTGAGGTTGAAACCGTTCGACGTGGCTTGGAAAAATTGATTTTGGGAAAGAAGATTTCGAGTATAGAAATTCGCTATCCCAAGATGATTAAGACAGATTTGGACGAGTTTCAAAAGGAAGTGCCTGATCAGATTGTTGAGTCAATGGGACGCCGTGGAAAATATTTGCTTTTTTATCTGACAGACAAGGTCTTGATTTCCCATTTGCGGATGGAGGGCAAGTATTTTTACTATCCAGACCAAGCACCTGAACGCAAGCATGCCCATGTTTTTTTCCAGTTTGAGAATGGTGGCACGCTTGTTTATGAGGATGTTCGCAAGTTTGGTACTATGGAACTCTTGGCTCCTGACCTTTTAGACGCCTACTTTATTTCTAAAAAATTAGGTCCTGAACCAAGCGAACAAGACTTTGATGTGCAGGTCTTTCAATCTGCCCTTGCCAAGTCCAAAAAGCCTATCAAATCTCATCTCCTAGACCAGACTTTGGTAGCTGGACTTGGCAATATCTATGTGGATGAGGTTCTCTGGCGAGCTCAGGCTCATCCAGCTAGACCTTCTCAGACTTTGACTGCAGCAGAAGCGTCAGCCATTCATGACCAGACCATCGCTGTTTTGGGTCAGGCTGTTGAAAAAGGTGGCTCAACCATTCGGACCTATACCAATGCCTTTGGGGAAGACGGAACCATGCAGGATTTTCATCAGGTCTATGACAAGGCTGGTCAAGAATGTTCACGTTGTGGCACCATCATTGAGAAAATCCAACTAGGTGGACGAGGCACCCACTTTTGTCCTCAGTGCCAAAGGAGGAATTGATGGGAAAAATCATTGGAATCACTGGGGGAATTGCTTCTGGTAAGTCAACTGTGACAAATTTTCTAAGACATAAGGGATTTCAAGTGGTGGATGCTGACGCAGTAGTCCACCAGTTACAGAGACCTGGTGGCAGTCTGTTTGAGGCTCTAGTCCAGCACTTTGGGCAAGAAATCATCCTTGAAAACGGAGAACTTAATCGCCCTCTCCTAGCTAGTCTTATCTTTTCAAATCCTGAAGAACGAGAATGGTCTAAGCAAATCCAAGGAGAGATTATCCGTGAGGAACTAGCTACATTAAGAGACCAATTGGCTCAGACAGAAGAGATTTTCTTCATGGATATTCCCCTACTTTTTGAGCAGGACTACGTCTCTTGGTTTGATGAGACTTGGTTGGTCTATGTGGACCGAGATGTCCAAGTAGAACGCTTAATGAAAAGGGACCACTTGTCCAAAGATGAAGCTGAGTTTCGTCTGGTAGCCCAGTGGCCTTTAGAGAAAAAGAAAGATTTGGCCAGCCATGTTTTAAACAACAATGGAAATCAGGACCAGCTTCTTACTCAGGTGTTCTCCCTGATTGAGGGAGGTAGCGAAGATGACAGAGATTAACTGGAAGGATAATCTGCGCATTGCATGGTTTGGTAATTTTCTGACAGGAGCCAGTATTTCCTTAGTTGTGCCTTTTATGCCCATCTTTGTGGAAAATCTAGGTGTAGGGAGTGAGCAAGTCGCTTTTTATGCAGGCTTAGCTATTTCTGTCTCTGCCATTTCTGCGGCGCTCTTTTCTCCTATCTGGGGTATCCTTGCTGATAAATACGGTCGAAAACCCATGATGATTCGTGCTGGTCTTGCTATGACCATCACTATGGGAGGCTTGGCCTTTGTCCCAAATATCTATTGGTTAATCTTTCTTCGTTTACTAAACGGTGTATTTGCTGGTTTTGTGCCCAATGCAACGGCCCTGATAGCCAGTCAGGTTCCCAAGGAGAAATCAGGAACTGCCTTAGGTACTTTGTCTACAGGCGTAGTTGCAGGTACTCTAACTGGTCCCTTTATCGGGGGATTTATCGCAGAATTATTTGGCATTCGTACTGTTTTCTTACTGGTTGGTAGTTTTCTATTCTTAGCTGCTGTTTTGACTATTTGCTTTATCAAGGAAGATTTTCAACCAGTAGCCAAGGAAAAGGCCATCCCAACAAAGGAATTATTTACATCAGTTAAATATCCCTATCTTTTGGTCAATCTCTTTCTGACCAGTTTTGTCATCCAATTTTCAGCCCAATCAATCGGCCCTATCTTAGCTTTGTATGTGCGCAACTTAGGCCAGACAGAGAATCTTCTCTTTGTATCTGGTTTGATTGTGTCCAGTATGGGCTTTTCCAGTATGATGAGTGCAGGAGTCATGGGAAAGCTAGGTGACAAGGTGGGCAACCATCGCCTCTTGGTTGTAGCCCAGTTTTATTCAGTTATCATCTATCTCCTCTGTGCCAATGCCTCTAGCCCCCTTCAACTAGGACTCTATCGTTTCCTATTTGGATTGGGAACCGGTGCCTTGATTCCCGGAGTTAATGCCCTTCTCAGCAAGATGACGCCCAAAGCTGGTATTTCGAGGGTCTTTGCCTTTAATCAGGTATTCTTTTATCTGGGAGGTGTCGTTGGACCTATGGCAGGTTCTGCAGTAGCAGGTCAATTTGGCTACCATGCAGTCTTTTATGCGACAAGCCTTTGTGTTGCCTTTAGTTGTCTCTTTAACCTTCTTCAATTTCGAACATTATTAAAAGTAAAGGAAATCTAGTGCGAGTAAAAATTAATCTAAAATGCTCCTCTTGTGGCAGTATCAATTACCTAACCAGTAAAAATTCAAAAACCCATCCAGACAAGATTGTGGTTTTAAAGTATTGTCCCAAGGAAAGAAAAGTAACCCTACATCTTGAATCTAAGTAGATTTTATGGTAAAATAATAGGGATTTTAAGGAGTTTGATATGTATAACCTATTATTAACCATTTTATTAGTATTATCTGTTGTGATTGTGATTGCGATTTTCATGCAACCAACTAAAAACCAATCCAGCAATGTATTTGATGCCAGCTCAGGTGATTTGTTTGAACGCAGTAAAGCACGCGGTTTCGAAGCTGTAATGCAGCGTTTGACAGGGATTTTAGTCTTTTTCTGGCTAGCCATTGCCTTAGCATTGACGGTATTATCAAGTAGATAAGAAAATAATGGGCAGGACTAGGTCTTTGCCTCTTTTTATTTTTAAAAGATATTTTAGAAGGTTTTACAGTAAAAGAAAATAAAAAAATCTAGAAAGAAAATATGAAAGATAGAATAAAAGAATATTTACAAGACAAGGGAAAGGTGACTGTCAATGACTTGGCTCAGGCTTTGGGAAAAGACGAGTCCAAGGATTTTCGTGAGTTGATTAAAACCTTGTCCCTAATGGAAAGAAAACACCAGATTCGCTTTGAAGAAGATGGCAGTCTGACTTTGGAAGTTAAGAAAAAACACGAGATTACTCTCAAGGGGATTTTTCATGCTCATAAAAATGGCTTTGGCTTTGTCAGTCTAGAAGGCGAGGAGGACGATCTTTTTGTAGGAAAAAACGATGTTAACTACGCTATTGATGGCGATACCGTTGAGGTCGTCATCAAAAAAGTCGCTGACCGCAATAAGGGAACAGCAGCAGAAGCCAAAATTATTGATATCTTAGAACACAGCCTGACAACAGTTGTTGGCCAAATCGTTCTAGATCAGGAAAAACCCAAGTATGCAGGCTACATTCGTTCGAAAAATCAGAAAATCAGTCAACCGATTTATGTTAAGAAACCAGCTCTAAAACTAGAGGGAACCGAAGTTCTCAAGGTCTTTATCGATAAATACCCAAGCAAGAAACATGATTTCTTTGTCGCGAGTATTCTCGATGTGGTGGGACACTCAACGGATGTCGGAATTGATGTTCTTGAGGTTTTGGAGTCAATGGACATTGTCTCAGAATTTCCAGAAGCCGTTGTCAAGGAAGCAGAAAGTGTGCCGGATGCTCCGTCTCAAAAGGATATGGAAGGTCGTCTGGATCTAAGAGATGAGATTATCTTTACCATTGATGGTGCTGACGCCAAGGACTTGGACGATGCGGTGCATATCAAGGCCTTGAAAAATGGAAATCTGGAGCTTGGGGTTCACATCGCAGATGTTTCCTATTATGTGACCGAGGGTTCTGCCCTTGACAAGGAAGCCCTTAATCGTGCGACTTCTGTTTACGTGACAGACCGCGTGGTGCCAATGCTTCCAGAACGACTGTCAAATGGCATCTGTTCCCTCAATCCTCAAGTTGACCGTCTGACCCAATCTGCCATTATGGAGATTGATAAACATGGTCGTGTGGTCAACTACACTATCACACAAACGGTTATCAAGACAAGCTTCCGTATGACCTATAGTGATGTTAATGATATCCTAGCTGGCGATGAAGAAAAGAGACAAGAATATCAGAAAATTGTTCCAAGTATTGAACTCATGGCCAAGCTACATGAAATTTTAGAAAACATGCGTGTGAAACGTGGAGCCCTCAATTTCGATACCAATGAAGCGAAGATTTTAGTGGATAAGCAAGGTAAGCCTGTTGATATCGTTCTTCGTCAGCGTGGTGTTGCCGAGCGCATGATTGAGTCCTTTATGCTGATGGCCAACGAAACAGTTGCCGAGCATTTCAGCAAGCTGGATTTGCCTTTTATCTATCGAATTCACGAGGAGCCTAAGGCTGAAAAAGTTCAGAAGTTTATTGATTATGCTTCGAGCTTTGGCTTGCGCATTTATGGGACTGCCAGTGAGATGAGCCAGGAGGCCCTCCAAGACATCATGCGTACTGTTGAGGGAGAGCCTTATGCGGATGTATTGTCTATGATGCTTCTTCGCTCCATGCAGCAGGCTCGCTATTCGGAGCATAATCACGGTCACTATGGATTAGCAGCAGATTACTACACTCACTTTACTAGTCCGATTCGTCGTTATCCAGACCTTCTTGTTCACCGTATGATTCGTGATTACGGTCGTTCTAAGGAAATAGCAGAGCATTTTGAACAAGTGATTCCAGAGATTGCGACCCAGTCTTCCAACCGGGAGCGTCGTGCCATTGAGGCTGAGCGTGAAGTCGAAGCCATGAAAAAGGCTGAGTACATGGAAGAATACGTGGGCGAAGAGTACGATGCGGTTGTGTCCAGCATTGTTAAATTCGGTCTCTTTGTCGAATTGCCGAACACAGTTGAAGGCTTGATTCACATCACTAATTTACCTGAATTTTATCATTTCAATGAGCGTGATTTGACCCTGCGTGGGGAGAAATCGGGTACAACCTTCCGTGTAGGTCAACAGATTCGTATTCGAGTTGAAAGAGCCGACAAGATGACGGGTGAAATTGACTTCTCTTACATCCCAAGTGAGTTTGATGTGATTGAAAAAGGCTTGAAACAAGCTGGTCGCAAAGACAGAGGGCGTGGTTCAAATCGTCGTTCAGATAAGAAGGAAGACAAGAGAAAATCAGGACGCTCAAATGATAAGCGTAAGCATTCACAAAAAGACAAGAAAAAAGGAAAGAACCCCTTTTATAAGGAAGTAGCTAAGAAAGGAGCCAAACATGGCAAAGGGCGAGGGAAAGGTCGTCGCACAAAATAAAAAGGCGCGTCATGACTATACAATCGTAGATACGCTAGAGGCAGGGATGGTCCTGACTGGAACTGAAATCAAGAGTGTACGAGCAGCTCGAATCAATCTCAAGGATGGCTTTGCCCAAGTAAAAAATGGAGAAGTCTGGTTGAGCAATGTTCATATCGCTCCTTACGAAGAGGGCAATATCTGGAACCAAGAACCAGAACGTCGTCGTAAACTCCTGCTCCATAAGAAACAAATCCAAAAACTGGAACAAGAGACCAAAGGGACAGGAATGACCCTGGTTCCCCTTAAAGTCTATATCAAAGATGGTTACGCTAAACTCCTTTTAGGTTTAGCTAAAGGGAAGCATGACTATGATAAACGGGAGTCTATCAAACGTCGTGAGCAGAATCGCGATATTGCGCGCGTGATGAAAGCTGTTAATCAGCGATAAAAAGAGGAATGAAGATGGAAAAACTAGTTGCCTATAAACGTATGCCCTTGTGGACTAAAGAAACTATGCCAGAGGCGGTTCAGCAGAAACACAATACCAAGGTTGGGACTTGGGGCAAGATTACTGTTTTAAAAGGAACTCTCAAGTTTATTGAATTGACAGAGGATGGTGAAGTTTTAGCTGAGCACCTCTTTGAAGCAGGAGTCGACAATCCAATGGTGCAACCACAAGCCTGGCACCGAGTAGAGGCTGCTACAGACGATGTAGAATGGTATTTAGAATTTTATTGTAAACCTGAGGATTATTTCCCTAAAAAATACAATACCAATCCTGTTCATTCAGAGGTCCTAGAGGCTATGCAGACAGTAAAACCAGGGAAAGCCTTGGATTTGGGCTGTGGTCAAGGCCGTAACTCTCTCTTTCTAGCCCAGCAAGGTTTTGATGTGACAGCTGTCGATCAAAATGAACTGTCCCTTGAAATCTTGCAAAGCATTGTTGAGCAGGAAGATTTGGATATGCCTGTTGGTCTTTACGATATCAATTCAGCTAGCATTGGGAAAGAGTATGATTTCATCGTATCGACAGTTGTTTTGATGTTTTTGCAAGCAGACCGTATTCCTGCAATTATCAAAAATATGCAGGAGAAAACTAGTATTGGTGGCTACAACCTTATCGTCTGTGCCATGGATACGGAGGATTATCCTTGCTCGGTTAACTTCCCATTCACCTTTAAAGAAGGGGAATTGGCAGACTATTACAAGAACTGGGAAATGGTTAAGTACAATGAAAATCCAGGCCATCTTCACCGTCGCGATGAGAATGGCAATCGTATACAACTACGCTTTGCGACCATGCTAGCTAAAAAAATCAAATAAACATGAATGAAGGTTGGGGAATTTTCCTGATCTTTTTTCTTTTTTACGAATAATATAGAAAAAGGAGGGAAATCATGTTTGTTGCTAGAGATGCTAGGGGGCAGCTGGTAAATGTGTTAGAGGATAAGTTTGAGAAGGAAGCATACACCTGCCCAGCTTGTGGAGGTCAGCTCCGTTTGCGTCAAGGACCAAGTGTCCGGACCCATTTTGCACATAAATCTTTAAAAGACTGTGATTATTCCTCTGAAAATGAAAGCCCAGAACACCTGTCCAATAAGGAAGTCCTCTATCACTGGTTGAAAACAGAGGCTGAGGTGCAATTAGAATACCCGCTTCCAGAGCTTAAACAGATTGCAGATGTATTTGTAAATGGCAATCTAGCTCTAGAAGTTCAGTGTAGTCCCTTGCCTCAAAAAATTCTTAAAGAGCGTAGTGAGGGCTATCGTAGTCAGGGTTACCAAGTACTGTGGTTGCTAGGAGAAAAACTTTGGCTCAAGGAGCGTTTGACTCGTCTGCAAGAAGGTTTTCTATACTTCAGTCAAAACATGGGATTTTATGTTTGGGAAGTAGACAAGGAAAAACAGGTTTTAAGGCTTAAATATCTCATCCACCAGGATCTCAGAGGCAGACTCTATTATCAAATCAAGGAATTTCCCTATGGACAAGATAGTCTACTGGAGATATTACGTTTTCCCTATAAGAAACAAAAAATATCTAGTTTTAGTGTTTCTCAGGATAAGGACATCTGTCGTTATATCCGGCAACAACTGTACTATCAAAATCCCTTTTGGATGAAGGAACAAGCAGAAGCCTATCAAAAGGGAGAAAATCTCCTAACTTATGGGAAAAAAGAATGGTATCCACAAATTCGACCAATAGTAGGTGAGTTTTGTCAAATTGAGAAGGACTTGACCAGATATTATCAGTATTTTCAAACCTATTACCAAAAAAATCCTCAAAATGATTGGCAAAAGCTCTATCCACCAGCCTTTTATCAGCAATATTTCTTAAAAAATATGGTAGAATAGAAAGGATGGAGGAATCTAATGGTATTACAAAGACATGAAATAAATGAAAAAGATACATGGGATCTATCAACGATCTACCCAACTGACCAGGCTTGGGAAGAAGCCTTAAAAGATTTAACAGAACAATTGGAGACAGTAGCCCAGTATGAAGGTCATCTCTTGGATAGTGCGGATAGCCTACTCGAAATTACTGAATTTTCTCTTGAAATGGAACGCCAGATGGAGAAGCTTTACGTCTATGCTCATATGAAGAATGACCAGGACACACGTGAATCCAAGTACCAAGAGTACTATGCCAAGGCCATGACTCTCTATAGCCAGCTAGACCAAGCCTTTTCATTCTATGAACCTGAATTTATGGAAATCAGTGAAAAGCAGTATGCTGACTTTTTAGAAGCTCAGCCAAAATTGCAGGTTTATCAACACTATTTTGATAAGCTTTTGCAAGGCAAGGATCACGTTCTTTCACAACGTGAAGAAGAATTATTAGCTGGAGCTGGTGAAATCTTTGGTTCGGCAAGTGAAACCTTCGCTATCTTGGACAATGCGGATATTGTGTTCCCTTGTGTTCTTGACGATGATGGTAAGGAAGTTCAGCTATCTCATGGGACTTACACACGTTTGATGGAGTCTAAAAATCGTGAGGTGCGTCGTGGTGCCTATCAAGCTCTTTATGCGACTTATGAACAATTCCAACATACCTATGCCAAAACCTTGCAAACCAATGTTAAGGTGCAAAACTACCGTGCCAAAGTTCGCAACTACAAGAGCGCTCGTCATGCAGCCCTAGCAGCTAATTTTGTTCCAGAGAGTGTTTATGACAATTTGGTAGCAGCAGTTCGCAAGCATTTGCCACTCTTGCATCGCTATCTTAACCTTCGTTCAAAAATCCTGGGAATTTCAGACCTCAAGATGTACGATGTCTACACACCACTTTCTTCTGTTGAATACAGTTTTACCTACCAAGAAGCCTTGAAAAAGGCAGAAGATGCTTTGTCAGTCTTGGGTGAGGATTACTTGAGCCGTGTTAAACGTGCCTTCAGTGAGCGTTGGATTGATGTTTACGAAAATCAAGGCAAGCGTTCAGGGGCCTACTCTGGTGGTTCTTACGATACAAATGCCTTTATGCTTCTCAACTGGCAGGACAATCTAGACAATCTCTTTACCCTTGTCCATGAGACTGGTCACAGTATGCACTCAAGCTATACTCGTGAAACTCAGCCTTATGTTTACGGAGATTATTCTATCTTCTTGGCTGAGATTGCTTCAACCACTAATGAAAATATCTTGACGGAGAAATTATTGGAAGAAGTGGAAGACGACGCAACGCGCTTTGCTATTCTCAATAACTTCTTAGACGGTTTCCGTGGAACAGTTTTCCGCCAAACTCAATTTGCTGAGTTTGAACACGCGATTCACCAAGCGGACCAAAATGGTGAAGTCTTGACAAGCGATTTCTTAAATAAACTCTACGCAGATTTGAACCAAGAGTATTATGGTTTGAGTAAGGAAGACAATCCTGAAATCCAATACGAGTGGGCACGCATTCCACACTTCTACTATAACTACTATGTATACCAATATTCAACAGGCTTTGCAGCAGCCTCAGCCTTGGCTGAAAAGATTGTTCATGGTAGTCAAGAAGACCGTGACCGCTATATCGACTACCTCAAGGCAGGTAAATCTGACTATCCACTTAATGTCATGAGAAAAGCTGGTGTTGATATGGAGAAGGAAGACTATCTCAACGATGCCTTTGCAGTCTTCGAACGTCGTTTGAATGAGTTTGAAGCCCTTGTTGAAAAATTGGGATTGGCATAAGATGGTTGAATCATATAGTAAAAATGCCAACCATAACATGCGTCGCCCTGTTGTCAAGGAAGAAATTGTGGACTTGATGCGTCAGCGTCAAAAGCAAGTCACAGGCGATTTGAAAGAATTGGAAGACTTTGCTCGCAAGGAAAATATTCCCATTATTCCCCATGAAACGGTTGCTTATTTCCGTTTTCTCATGGAAACCATGCAACCTAAAAACATTCTGGAAATTGGGACGGCTATCGGTTTTTCAGCTCTCTTGATGGCGGAACATGCTCCAAAGGCCAAGATTACAACCATTGACCGCAATCCAGAGATGATTGGATTTGCCAAGGAAAATTTCGCCCAGTTTGACAGTCGTAAGCAAATTACGCTCCTAGAAGGAGATGCGGTAGATGTCTTATCAACCTTGACAGAGTCCTATGATTTTGTCTTTATGGATTCTGCCAAGTCTAAATATATCGTCTTTCTGCCAGAAATCCTCAAACACTTGGACGTTGGAGGCGTGGTTGTCTTGGATGATATTTTCCAAGGTGGTGATGTTGCCAAGGACATTATGGAGGTTCGTCGTGGCCAGCGAACCATTTATCGTGGCCTTCAAAGATTATTTGATGCAACCTTAGATAATCCAGGACTCACTGCAACATTAGTACCTTTAGGGGACGGCATTCTCATGCTTCGTAAAAATGTAGCAGACGTTCAATTGCCTGTTAGCGAATGATTTTCAGAATAATTTAAGAAAATATAGTAAAATAGATAGAGTAACACTTATCTCAAAGGAGTAGACATGAAGAAAAAACTATTGGCAGGTGCCATTACACTATTATCAGTAGCAACTTTAGCAGCTTGTTCGAAAGGTTCAGAAGGAGCAGATCTTATCAGCATGAAAGGGGATGTCATCACAGAACATCAATTTTATGAGCAAGTAAAAAGCAACCCTTCAGCTCAACAAGTGTTGTTGAACTTGACTATCCAAAAAGTATTTGAGAAGCAATATGGCTCAGAAGTAGATGACAAAGAAGTCAACGACACGATTGCAGAAGAAGAAAAACAATATGGTGAGAACTACCAACGTGTCTTGTCACAAGCAGGAATGACTCTTGAAACACGTAAAGCTCAAATTCGTACAAGTAAATTAGTTGAGTTGGCAGTTAAAAAAGCAGCAGAAGCTGAATTGACAGATGATGTCTATAAGAAAGCATTTGACGAATACACTCCAGACG
>NZ_DXLC01000138.1:0-3949 GCF_019414905.1 Streptococcus sp.
ATAAAGTCCTATAAAAGATGAGACCAACCAATCTCATCTTTTTTTCGTATCAAATCTAAGCAATTTTAGAAACTTTATGGCATACTAGACATATCAATGAAAGCGAGGTAATCTCATGGAACAATTTTTAGATAATATCAAAGACCTTGAAGTCACTACAGTTGCGCGTGCGCAAGAAGCTCTTGATAAAAAAGAAACTGCAACCTTCTTTATCGGTCGTAAAACTTGCCCTTACTGCCGTAAATTTGCAAGTACATTGGCAGGTGTCGTAGCTGAAACCAAAGCTCACATCTACTTCATCAACAGTGAAGAACCAAGCCAACTCAATGAGTTGCAAGCATTCCGCTCACGCTACGGAATTCCAACTGTACCAGGCTTCGTTCACATTGCAGATGGACAAATCAATGTCCGTTGCGACTCTTCAATGTCAGCACAAGAAATCAAAGATTTTGCAGGATTGTAAAAAATCAGCTAACAAGTTTTAAAATCACAAAAACGCATAATGGAGTCAAAGAACGCTTTGTGAAGTACATAGATTTTTAGGATACTACAAAAATGTTGTATCCTTTTTTGTATCCCTTTTTTAAAAACAGGGTCTGCTTTAAGGTCTGTTTGTGACTCCCTTTTTCGCAAAAGAATACCAAGGAATACCAAAGACAAAAATAAAAAACGTTGATTTAACAACGTTTTACCAAGGAATGCAAAAGAATGCAAAGGAATAATGGAGCCGGTGGGAGTCGAACCCACGTCCAAACACCTGCCAACATATTTGTCTACAACCATAGGTTATGTATTATTTTAACAGTCTCTCGACACATAACTCAAGCCTAGAAACTGCGAGTCTATCAATCTCTTATCAAGCCGCTAGACAAGACTTGATCGTATCTCGCTAATAATAAGACCTGTCATTGAACACGAGCAATCCAAATCGGGTCACGCCTGCTGGTTTTTAGGCAGCTAGAGCGTAAGAAGTGTTATTTTTTGCAGTTATATTTAACTGAGCGTTTACGTCGCCACACGAGTCGCAAAATATGCCTCATAATGCCTGTCGAATCCGTAACGACCCCAAAAGACAATAAAACCATTATACCTTATCTAACTAAAAAATGCAAAAGGGAAATCAACTAACTAAAAAAGATAGTCTTTCAAGGCTTTTGACAAAACCTGATAACCAGCAACACTGAGGTGCAGCCCATCAGTTGTGTAGTCTTTTTTGAGTTGGCCTGCTTGGTCTGTCAAACTATCAAAAACTGGCACAAATTCCACCTGCATATAGGCAGAAGCAAGCTCTTGATAGGCTTGATTCCATTTCTGAATTTTTTCATTTGTGCGGATATAGACTGTCTGCTTGTACTCCTCTCCCTCATTGACTGGCAAAATAGAAAGCAATTTAATCTCAGTCAATGGATAATCGCGAGCAATAGACTGTATGATAGCTTCGAGATTATTGATAGCCTCATTCACAGGCACATCTTTTCCGATATCATTTGTCCCAATCAAAAGGACAATTTTATCTACCGCCCCACCGTATAGATGCGCATCCAGATTCTCTAATAACAGTCCTGTCTGATAACCTCGAATGCCTCGATTGACAATCGTCTTCGAAGTTCCAAATAGCTCCTGTATAGGATAATACTCGACAATGGAATCCCCAATAAAAAGAATGTCTGGCTCTACAACAGAAACTTGATTTAGGTGACGATACTTGGTTTGAATTTTACCTTGTTCCTTTAGGAGCCAATTTTCTAATAACTGTACTGCCACTTCATTCTCCTTTTTCTAACCAGTTCTCCAAGACTTGATAAACTCCTCCTTGGCTATTGGCTGGCGCTAGAGCAGTCGCCACAGCTTTGGCCTTGTCATCAGCATTTTCCATCGCATAGGCAATTCCAGCCATTTCAAGCATTTCAACATCATTTTCACTGTCACCAAAAGCCATAATTTGTTGGGGCTTCAAGTCCCAACGCTTGAGTAATTCTTCCAAGCCCCATGCTTTATGAATCCCAGCTTGAAGGATATCAATGCAACCATAGCCACTCGATACAGCCCGAACACGGCCATCAAAGAGATCATTGATTTCTTCCAAGACCGAACTCAAACGCTCCTCACCAACAACCATACTCATCTTGAGCACACCACCAAAGAGGTCAGAGGTTAATTCGTCCACAAATTGCATCCGTTGGTAGAATTTTTCAATCATTTCTGGAGTCATAAAACTTTCAAGGTCTGTAAAAATCGTACCTTCTTTGACGAAACCACCCTTCATAGCCGTCACAACAAACTGATCCTGACACGCTCGACCCTTGAAATGAGCCAAAGCCTTATCGACAATGGCATCATCCCAAGTCTGCGCCTGAATCAGTTCATTGTTTTCAAAAATACGAGCACCGTTTGCAACAACCAGAACCACTCGATCGACCAAGTGCTCCAGTAGTTGCCTCATGCGATGAATTTCATTGCCCGTCGCGATGACAAAACGAATACCCCTTTGATCCAACTGATCTAAAATCTTTTCCAAACGTGGGAGATCAAGCTGGCCTCTAGCATCCAGCAAGGTCCCATCCATATCTGTCGCAATTACTTTAATCGTCATTTACTTCCCTCTGGATTCAAGCTAATCCCACTTCAATCCCACATGTTCGTTCATTTCTTTATAGGCTGTATCAATTCGTTCCTTAGTCGCTTCATCTAATTGATCACGATGACTGCCACCCTCTATGAAATCTTCCAAGATATAGGTTTGATAATGATATAGGGGATATCCTTCTGGTGAAAAAGTTCCCTTTGGTGTTCGATTGACCCAAGTAGGATGAGCTTTAGCTGTTCCGATAGTTGTTTTTCCATCCTTCTTCTTAATGGTCACGTCCATGAGAACGCCACGTTCAGTCCACTTAGCATTTTCTACCCCTTGCATGGTCTCAATTCGTTGATTGGAAATGAAGTTCCCCATTGAATAGATGATGAGTTTCTTGTCCCCATCTTTTTCAACAATTTCAGACGGTTCAACTACGTGTGGATGCCCTCCAAAGATAATATCTGCTCCCCAATCAATCATCTTGTGATAAAGAGCCTTTTGCTCTTCAGTCGGTTCTATGCGATACTCAACACCCATTTGTGGCATGATAATGGTGATATCTGCTTCCTTTTCCGCCCGTTCAATTTCAGACTTCATTTTATTCTCATCTAAATCTGAAAGATAGTGATTATAATCCTCTTGAGAAATATTTTGCTCAATTCCATTAAATCCATAAGAATAAGCCAAAAGTGCAACCTTGATACCATTCACTTCCTTAATGACCAGCGGAGCCTGATCACGTGGCTCATGCGTATAAACTCCGATTGGAGTGATTCCAGCTTTCTCAATAATATCGGCCGTTGAAATAACTCCCTCAATTTGCGAATCCAAAATGTGATTATGAGCTAAATCTAGAACATGATAACCTGCATCCTTAATGGCATCCATAACTTCAGCAGGAGCATTAAAGAGAGGATAACCTGCTAAATAATGATCCTTATTAATGGTTCCTTCAAAGTCACCAATAGCTAAGTCTGCTTGCTTAAGCCAAGGAGTAACATACTCAAAATTCTCATGAAAATCATACGTTCCATCATCCTTTTTTGCTGAAAAGTAAAGAATATCATGATAAAGCAAATCACCATGAGCCATAATTCTAGCAGTTTTTTCCTCTTCCTGCTCCTGAGACTTTTTCTTAGTTCCTTCTTGAGAAATAGTATCTCGTTTTTGACTGGTCATAGGCATGCCTTGGAAGCTTTCAAACAACAAAACCAAGCCCATTGATAAAGCAACTGCTAGCAAGAGTACCGCCACAAATCCCTTGTTACTCCACTTACGATAACGTCTAAAAAAGTTGACCAAACCTTTCACAAAGCGAAAAACTGGTCCACGTTTATGTCTATCTTGTCTTCTTTGCATCTTCATTCTCCCTAC
>NZ_DXLC01000139.1:0-11245 GCF_019414905.1 Streptococcus sp.
TTCCTTGATTTTTTCATAGCTGTCTTGGTTCTCACCGATTCCTGGATGATTCAAACCGTTTATACCAATCGCTATGGAAAGAACTCTTTATTTAACATAGTAATCATGTTTATCAAAATGGGAATTTTACTCTTTATAGCCAATATGATTGGACCTGATTGGCAACAATATTTTCATTATCTCTGTTGGGCTATTGGTACATTAACCCTTACCTTATTTTTTCAATATTTGGTTGAGTTTTTTTAAAAAATCAACCGATGATGTTAATCGGGAAAGTATCAAAGGTTTTCTATGGATAACAGGTCTACGAAGTTTAGAAATCTATCTAGCAGCTCTTCTTCCTATTTACATTGGAGTCTATATCCTTTATGCTAGTATTCTGCTAACATTTATTACGCCAATTACCTCGATTAGTAAAGATAAGCATTACTAGGTAAATCTCCCCCATTTAATCGAGCGCATCTCCCTTCTTGTCATTATTACGTTTGGAGAGATGATTACGAATCTAGCTAACTTCTTTACAATCGAGAATTTCTCGATTTATTCGGTTCTTTATTTCATTATTATGCTTTCTCTGTTCTTGTTTTATTTTGGTCAATTCGACCATGCTATTGATGAAAAATCTAATCAAAAGGGACTATTTCTAATTTACAGTCACTATCCTATTTTCATTGGACTTCTTATGATGACCGTTTCGATGAGTTTTCTTCAGAATCCTGAAGCTAATCGTCTCTTTGCAACCAGCTTCTCTTATATCGGATTTGGCCTCTTTCAAGCTGCTGTCCTAGTAAATGGGCCCTATAACAAACACTATCTTCGCTATTCGAAAAGTTACTACTGTGTCCAAGCGACACTCTATCTGGCTGCCTTGATTCTCTCTTTAATCTTTGCTTCTAATCCTATAATAGTAGTGAGTATAATAACCATTTTAGCTCTAGCTATAGCCATTCATTTTATTTATTTTTATATGACACAGAATAAAAAATATTCCAAATCTAACTGGGGATTATTTTAATGAGTTTATAACATTAAAAAGCTTTGGGAACCAAGGCTTTTTTGCTTTCTACCTAAACTTTTTCATGATGTATTTCCGTACAGGTTCTTCAACCATTTGAACGATTTCAAATCCTTCTTTTTGGTAAAGATTGTAAGCTGTGTGATTTGCTTCGAAAACATTTAGAGAAATACTATCTATGTCTTCATTTTCAAAGACCAAACTAAGAAATTTCCTTAAAGCCTGGCTACCTAAGCCTTGCCCCTGTTTTTGGGGGTTGATAAAAAATCTTCCAATATGAAGATTACTATCTTCTAGCCTGATTTTTTGTATTAGCCCCACAAACTCCTGTCCATCAAAAATTGAAAAGATTCCTTCCAACTCTTGCAAAACTTGAATTGTTAAGGGAAAAGAAATCCTTGGTCCCATCCATTGTTCTTGAAAGGATTTGCCTAGGGAGTTGGACCATTGGCATACGAGTTGAGCGTTTTCTGTGCTCACCTTTTCTTCAAAACGAATTGTCATATTTTCCTCACCATCTTATCTATGTTTCTCCATTATACTACTTCTCCTATTTTTTACGAATAGATAAGTATGATTGATTTTTATTTTTTTCTTGTCGGGTGCATTCTCGCTTCCTTTCTTGGTTTGGTCATTGACCGTTTTCCAGAGCAATCCATTATCAGTCCAGCTAGTCACTGCGATTCCTGTCAGACTTGCTTGCACCCCTTAGATTTGATTCCTATTCTCTCGCAGGTGCTCAATCGTTTTCGCTGTCGCTACTGCAAGGCTCCTTATCCTGTTTGGTATGCCCTTCTTGAATTAGTCTTAGGACTCCTCTTTCTGTCTTGGTCTTGGGGATTTCTTTCCTTAGGACAAGTCATCCTAATCACTGCTGGTTTGACATTGGGCATCTACGACTTTCGCCATCAGGAATATCCCTTACTGGTCTGGATTGTCTTTCATCTGCTTCTAATAGTCTGCTCTGGTTGGAATCTGATTATGGTTTTCTTCCTTATCCTTGGAATCATGGCTCATTTTATTGATATCCGCATGGGTGCAGGGGATTTTCTCTTTCTTGCTTCTTGTTCTCTTATCTTTAGCGTAACCGAATTACTGATCTTAATTCAGTTTGCTTCTGCGACGGGAATTCTAGCCTTTCTCCTGCAAAAGAAAAAGGAAAGACTTCCTTTCGTGCCTTTCCTCTTACTCGCTGCTTGCGTGATTATTTTTGGTAAGCTACTGCTTGTTTGATAAAGTCCTGAATCGGCTCTCCTTGGTGGAGAGCTTTTACGATTTTCGAACCAACGATAACACCATCTGATACCGCATTGAAGCGTTCTACATCGGCTTGACTAGATACACCAAAACCTGTCAAGACGGGGATATCTGCCACTTGATGCAATTGTGCCAAGTGCTTGTCCAAGTCTGCACGGTAATTGCCTGACTTCCCTGTCACCCCATTGATGGCAACCGCATAGACGAATCCTTCTGCTCCTTCAATCAACTCTTTTTGACGCTCAAGTCCTGTTGTCAAACTAACTAGGGGAATCAAAGCGATGTCTGTATCTGCCAAATAAGGCTCCACAAAATTGGCATGCTCATGAGGCAGGTCTGGAATAATCAAGCCCTTAACCGCTGTATCTGCCAAATCTTTGACAAAGTTCTCCACACCGTACTGAAATAGGGGGTTGAAGTAGGTCATGATGACCAGTGGAACCTCTGTTTCAATAGTTTTCAAAGTTTCAACCAAAGCTTGTGTCGAAGTCCCATGAGCTAGACTGCGCAAGCCAGCTTCTTCGATAACAGGTCCATCTGCAACAGGGTCTGAAAAGGGAATGCCCACTTCAATGGCAGAGACACTCAAATCTTCTAAAAAGTGGATTGTGTCAGCGAGTCCATCCAAACCTTTCTCGTGGTCTCCAGCCATGATATAGGGAACAAAAATTCCTTTTCCAGCTGCTTTAATAGCATTCAATTTTTCTGTTAATGTCTTAGGCATGAGCTTCTCCCTTCTTTGCTGCATCTGCTTCCAAGCGGTCCTTGACTTGAACCACATCCTTGTCCCCACGACCTGATAGGCAGACAATCATGGACTTGTCTGGTCCAAGTTCTTTGGCCAATTTCACCGCAAAGGCGATCGCATGGCTAGATTCCAATGCTGGGATAATCCCTTCCACACGAGACAAGAGTTGGAAACCTTCCAAGGCTTCCTCATCTGTCACAGGAACATAGCTGGCACGTTTGATATCGTGGTAGTGGGAATGTTCTGGACCGATACCAGGATAGTCCAAACCTGCTGAGATAGAGAAGGCTTCAAGAATTTGACCATGGGCATCTTGGAGTACATCCATAAGGGAACCGTGGAGAACACCTGGACGACCCTTGGTCAAGGTAGCTGCGTGGTGCTCTGTATCCACACCAAGTCCTGCTGCTTCAGCCCCATACATAGCTACAGACTCATCTTCTACAAATGGATGAAAGAGACCGATAGCATTTGAACCACCACCAACACAGGCTACTAGGGCATCTGGCAGATCTTGACCTGTCATGTCGCTGTACTGTTGTTTAGCTTCTCGACCGATGACACTTTGGAAGTCACGAACGATTTCTGGGAATGGATGAGGTCCTAAGGCAGAACCAAGGATATAGTGGGTATCATCGATATTAGCTACCCATGAACGAAGGGCTGCATTGACCGCATCCTTGAGCACGCGCGAACCGTCTGTCACTGCCTCAACCTTAGCTCCCAAAAGCTCCATACGGAACACATTGAGGGCTTGGCGTTTAACATCTTCCTCACCCATATAGATGGTACATTCCATGTTAAAGAGGGCTGCGGCTGTTGCAGTTGCTACACCGTGCTGACCGGCACCTGTTTCTGCGATAATTTTCTTTTTACCCATTCGTTTGGCAAGCAAAACTTGTCCCAAGGCATTGTTAATTTTGTGTGCTCCTGTATGGTTCAGGTCTTCACGTTTAAGATAAATCTTGGCTCCGCCGATATTCTGGGTCAAATTTTTTGCGTAGTAAAGGGGAGTTTCACGTCCCACGTACTGGCGTAAAAGTTGGTTTAATTCCTCTTGGAAACTTGGGTCTGCCTGACTTTCACGGTAGGCCTTCTCCAACTCCAAAACTGCTGTCATCAATGTTTCTGGGACGAAACGTCCTCCGAATTTTCCGTAAAATCCATCTTTATTTGGTTCTTGATATGCCATTCTTTACCCTCTCTATAAATCTTCTAATCTTTTCATGATCTTTTTGTCCGTCTGTCTCCACTCCGCTTGATACATCTACTGCATAGGGAGTAAAGTGTTGAATTGCTTTTACTACATTGTCTTCATTAAGACCACCTGCGATGAAAAATGGCTGAGCTAGTTTTGTCGTATCCAGTTGAGCCCAGTCAAAGGTCTGGCCACTCCCAGCCACAGGGGCATCAAAGAGTAGATAGTCTGCCTGAGAATTGGGCACATGACCCTCTCCATCCACCTGCACAGCCTGAATACTGTCACAAGGCAAATCCTCAAACAAATCATCTGCCACCTGACCGTGAACTTGAACCAAGTCCAAACCAACTTTTTCAATCGCTTCTAGCAGTTCTGCCCGACTTAGTGAAACAAATACACCCACCTTTTTGACGTCTGAAGGAATGAACTTTGCCAATTCAGCAGCCTGATCCAAGGTCACCTGTCTTTTACTAGGTGCGAAGACAAAACCGATGTAGTCTGCTCCTGCTGAAACGGCTGTTTCCACCGCTTCTTTGGTCGATAGTCCACAAATTTTAACCTTTGTCAATCTGCAACTCCTTGATTCTCTGGGCCACATCTTCTGCCTGCATCAGAGCTGTCCCAACTAAAATTCCGTTAAAGTATGGTGCTACTCGTTCCGCATCCTGCCCTGTGAAAATAGCAGATTCAGAAATGTAATAGCGTCCTTCCTTAAAGTGCTGGGCCAAGTCTACACTGGTCTGCAAGTCAACTTCAAAGGTGGTCAAATTACGATTATTGACCCCGATAATCTCAGCACCAAGTCTGTGGGCCACCTCTAGTTCAGCTAGATTGTGGGTCTCCACCAAGACTTCCAAGCCAAGCTCTGTCGCATAGTCGTAAAGTTCCTTAAGACGTTCTTCTGACAAGGCGGCGACAATGAGCAAGATGACTGTCGCACCTGCATTGCGAGCACGGATGATTTGCTTTTCATCGATGATAAAGTCCTTGTTAAGCGTTGGAATCTGTACCTGACTGGAAATCTCCCGTAGATAATCCAAATGACCTTTAAAGAAAACTTCATCTGTCAAAACCGAAATCATTACTGCTCCGTTCGCTTCATAAGTCTGGGCCTGTTGCACAATATCCACATCTAGATTGATATCTCCCAGACTAGGGCTAGCTTTCTTGACTTCAGCGATTACCTGTAAACGGTCCTGGTGATTCTTCAAAAATTCTGCCAAGCGATAGGTCTGGCGCAGGGGCTGGATTTCCTCCAGCTCCATCTGCTCAACCTCACGCGCTTTCTGCTCCAAAATTCGTGCTAAAAATTCCTGACTCATTTTTGGTACTCCTGTAACAGTCTGAGTTTTTCAAGGGCCTTGCCACTAGCAATGACTTGACGAGCCAAGGCAACTCCATCCTTGATATTATCTACCTTACCATTAGCATAGAAACCAAGACCAGCATTTAAAACCGTAGTTTCCAAGAATGGACTTGGTTCATTTTTAAGAACGCTGAGCAAAATTTCTGCATTTTCCTGAGCATTGCCTCCACGAATATCTTCGATAGCGTAGTGCTCCATCCCTAAATCCTCTGGAGTAAAGCTTGATAAGGTGATTTCGCCATTTTCCAGAAGTGCAATTTTGGTTGTTCCATTCAAGCCGGCTTCATCTAGCCCTTCTGGTCCAGCAACTACAACAGCACGTTTGCGACCCATATTTTTCAAAACCTGAGCTGTACTTTCTAGAAGTTCTGGACGACTAATACCAAGAAGCTGTGTTTCCAAAGCCATTGGGTGAATCAGGGGACCAGTCAAGTTCATAATCGTTGGAATTCCCAATTCCAAACGAGCTGGCATGATATATTTCATAGCTGGGTGCATATTTTTAGCAAAGAGAAAGACGATTCCAGTTTTATCAAAGACCTTACCTAGTTCAGCTGGTTTGAGGTCTAAGTTGATTCCCAAGGCTTCGAGAACATCTGCAGAACCAGATTTAGAAGAAATCGAGCGGTTACCGTGTTTTGCCATGTGAACACCGCCACCAGCCAAGACAAAGGCTGCAGTTGTGGAGATGTTAAAGCTGAAGGACTTGTCCCCACCTGTACCACAGTTGTCCATGGCACCATGAATTTCAGTTGGAATATGTTGGGCATGTCCTCTCATAACTTGGGCAATAGCTGTACGCTCTTCAGGTGTTTCCCCCTTCATCTTAAGAGCTAATAGAAGAGAAGCAATCTGCGCTTCCGTTACACGTCCAGTAACGATACGCTCAATGACATCTGTCATCTCCACACTTGATAAATCTTGAAATTTCGCTAACTTTTCAATAATCTCTTTCATCCTAGTTTCCTCACTTTACAACCTGCTCGATAAAATTCCGAATAGAAGACAAGCCATCTGGCGTTCCGATACTTTCTGGATGGTACTGGAAGCCATAAATTGGAAGTGTTTTGTGTTGAATCCCCATGATGGCTTGGTCATCAGTAGAACGAGCTGTCACTTCAAATTCTTCTGGCATTTCCTCAATCAAAATACTGTGATAACGCATGACCGCACGTCCATCCTCAATGCCTTGATACAAAACAGATGGCGCTTCAAAGCTGATATTGCTCTGTTTCCCATGCATAACTTTTGGAGCCAAACCTAACTTACCACCAAAGACTTCTGCGATGGCTTGGTGGCCCAAACAAATCCCAAGAATCGGCTTCTTGCCAGCAAAATCACGAATCATGTCTTCCATCTTTCCAGCATCAACTGGCCAACCAGGACCAGGAGAAAAGACCAGTCCATCTGCTTTTTCAGCTTCTTCATACAGCTTGGGATCATCATTTCTCAAAACCTGAACTTCTGCAAAATTCCCAATGTATTGGGCCAAGTTATAGGTAAAAGAATCATAGTTGTCAATCAATAAAATCATGGTCTTAGTTCTCCAATTCTAGTCATAGATTTAGCCTTGTTAATGGTTTCTTGGTATTCGTTTTGGGCAATAGAGTCATAGACAATCCCTGCCCCAGCCTGCACATAGGCTGTTTGATTTTTGAGAATCATAGTTCGGATAGCAATGGCAAAGTCCATATCACCCGTCGCAGACAAGTAGCCGATTGCTCCTGCGTATACGCCACGTTTTTCTGTTTCCAGTTCATAGATGCGTCTCATCGCTCGAATCTTTGGTGCTCCAGAAACGGTTCCAGCAGGAAGTGTTGCTTTCAAGGCATCCATGGCAGTGAGTTCTGGAAGCAAACGCCCCTTAACCACACTGGTCAAATGCATGACATAACGGAAGAGCTCCACTTCCATATACTTGGTGACTTGGACACTGGCCGTTTCAGAGATGCGACCAATATCATTTCGTCCCAAGTCTACTAACATCCGATGCTCTGCTGTTTCCTTCTCATCCGAAAGCAGGTCTGTCGCCAAAGCCTTGTCTTCTTCATCCGTAGCTCCTCTTGGTCGTGTCCCTGCAATCGGATTGGTTGTCACGATGCCATTTTTGACAGAAACCAAACTTTCTGGACTGGCACCGATGATTTGATAATCCCCAAAATCATAGAAATAGAGGTAATTCGAAGGATTAGTCACACGGAGATTTCTGTAGAAGTCAAATGGATTTCCAGTAACTTCTGCTGAGAAACGCTGGCTGAGTACGCATTGGAACATATCGCCATTACGAATCAAGTCACGAGCTATTTCCACCATTTCCTCAAACTTCTGAGGAGCAATATGGGGTTTGAAGTCTAACGGAGATAGATCCAAGTCTTCAAATTCATTTGGAGCAGGGATGCGTAATTCCTCAAGCACTTGGTCCAAGGCTTCTTCTAAGGCTTCTTGACTGCGCTCACTATAGAGAGCATCCTCGATGACATGAATTTTTTCCTTCTTGTGGTCAAAGACCATGTAACTCTCATAGACGAAGAAATGCATGTCTGGCGTTCCAATTGTATCTTGAGGGATTTGCCCAATTTCTTCATAAAGCGAAATCATATCGTAACCAACAAAACCAATTGCCCCACCACCAAAAGGTAGCTCTGAATGGTGTTGGCTCTTATGAGTCACTTCATAAAGAAAATCCAAGGGATCCCGATCAATCACTTGACCATTTTGATAGAGAACTCCGTTTTCAAACTTAATCTCAAAAACTGGATTATAGGCTAGGATAGAAAAACGAGCTGTTTCCTTGTCTCTCGGAATACTCTCTAAGATAACCTTGTGTTGCCCCTTTAGGCGCATATATGCCAATATTGGTGATAAGACATCTCCATGAATGATTCGTTCCATTGTATTTCCCTTTCAGTTCCTTATTTTTAATTTTTTATCTTTTTTCTATTTCCCTTAAATAGTGCGGACGGGAGGTAAAATTATCCAGTGGATGATTTTAGAAATCCAGGAAATGAAAGACCTAATTTTTGAGCTCCTCGCTCATTCATTTCTAGGCTCAGGCTAAAATAGTTCCCCGAACTATTTTACTCTCAAAAATCCCGTCTTAGATAATAATATTGTTATCATCTAGGATACCACGATAGCGTGAAATATCTTTTAAATACTCACTCCGTTCCTGTTTTTTGAGACACACATTATCAGATTTTGTTTAAAAAATAATCAACTTTAAACAAACTTCTACAACCTAAATACCCTCATCTTTGTATCAAGTACGTACAGAGTCTATTTTATCATATTTTTCTTAAAAAGTGCGGTCTTTACCATTAAAAAGGAACCATTCCCCTCACCTGAGAAGAATGGTTTGCTTTTTATTATCCTAAGGACTGATGATTAAACAAGGCATGGGTTGCTTGGTGGATGTATTTTGCTGTATCCGCATTGTTCATTGTGTAGAGATGCACACCTGCAACATCCTGAGTTACCAAGTCCACGATTTGGTCCACTGCATAGGCAAGTCCTGCTGCTCTGAGCGACTCAGGGTCATGCTCATACTTGTCTAAGATGGCTTTAAATTTGCGTGGAAGATGGATATTCTCACAAGTCTTCAGGAGACGGAGAGCCTGATTTCGATTCAAAATTGGCATAATCCCTGCATGAATGGGAACATCAATCCCAGCCAAGATGCACTTGTCTTGGAAATCGTAGAAGCGCTCATTGTCAAAGAAAAGCTGAGTTACAAGGCTCGAACAACCTGCATCCACTTTCTTCTTAAGATTTTGAATATCTGAAATCTGATTTGGTGAATCAGGGTGCCCTTCTGGATAACAAGCTCCGACAATATCAAAGTGAGGGGCTTGTTCCTTGATGAACTCAATCAAGTCAGTTGCGTAGCGGAAATCCTTTTGTGGTTCCACATCTGGAATAATATCCCCACGAAGAGTCAAATAGATGGCTGGCAAGTGAGCAATAGTCGGAATCGCCAAGTCATTTTGGATAAAGTCAGCCAAACGAACCGTCGTTTCCTTGATATTAAATTTATTATTGCTAGCAGTTACACTGATAAAGTGGGGAGCCAGCTCCTGCATATCTTGAAGAGCAGAAATAATGTTATCATTACCCACGGCTGGGTTTGGAGGGAACACTTCAAATGAGAGTGACGGTGTTTGGCGTGACATAGTCATTATCCTTTTCTAGTTGATTTTTTTCGTTAGCTGGATTCCTAGAATCCAAGTGAAACAGGCAGATTGACCAAACAGCGCTTCTAGAGAAATCCTTATCTTACAATTTCTCACGCGCAGCTTTAGCTGCTTCAACAAGGCGGATCAAGCTTTCTTTTGTTTCTGGGATACCACGTGTTTTCAAACCACAGTCTGGGTTGATCCAAACTTTCTTGCTTGGCACTTTAGCAAGGATGGCTTCGATTGTATTGTCGATTTCGCCTTCATTTGGCACACGAGGTGAGTGGATATCGTAAACCCCAGGTCCTACTTCTGTTTGGAAGTTTTTCGCTTTGAGTTCGTCCAAGATTTCAAGGTTTGAACGGCTAGCCTCAAATGAGATAACGTCCGCATCCAAGTTATCGATAGCTGGGATGATATCTGTAAATTCTGAGTAACACATGTGAGTGTGGATTTGTGTGTCAGGCGCTACTGTTGAGTGTACCAAGCGGAAGGCAGGAATTGCCCAGTCAAGGTAGTCTTCGTACCAGTCGCTACGACGGAGTGGCAATTTCTCACGAAGAGCAGCCTCGTCGATTTGGATGATTTTCACACCAGCAGCTTCGAGGTCAAGCACTTCATCCTTGATAGCAAGGGCGATTTGAAGAGTAGAATCCTTGATAGAGATGTCTTCACGTGGGAATGACCAGTTGAGGATGGTAACAGGTCCAGTCAACATACCTTTAACAGGTTTGTTTGTACGGCTTTGTGCATAGCTAGACCATTTAACAGTGATAGGGTTAAGACGAGTTACATCACCCCAGATGATTGGTGGTTTCACCCCACGCATACCGTATGATTGTACCCAACCATTTTTAGAGAAGAGGTATCCTGACAAGTTTTGACCGAAGTACTCAACCATGTCATTACGCTCAAATTCACCGTGAACAAGGACATCAAAGTCGATATCTTCTTGCCATTTGATCCATTCATCGATCGTTTCAGCAAGGAAAGCATCGTACTCTTCTTGAGACAATTCACCTTTACGGTAAGCCAAACGTTTCGCACGAACTTCTTTAGTTT
Source organism: Streptococcus sp. (assembly GCF_019414905.1). Taxonomy (GTDB): domain Bacteria; phylum Bacillota; class Bacilli; order Lactobacillales; family Streptococcaceae; genus Streptococcus. The sequence goes on from NZ_DXLC01000139.1 coordinate 10,822, forward strand.
GAGGGAATGAACCGATAGTTGTTGTTGGAAGAGCTGGAAGTTTGAAAGCTTCTTCTTGGATAGCTTCACGTTCTGCAAAGGCTGGCAAACGAGTGTAGTCTGCGTCTGTCAAGCCAGCGATACGCGCACGAAGTTCTGCATTTTCACCCACACGTTCAGTCGCAAAGAGTTCTTTGTTAGCAGCAAGAGCTTGTTCACCTTGACCATTGCGGATAGCATCCAAATCACGAATCTCATCCAATTTTTCAACTGCAAAGGCAAAGTGGTTCAAGATTGCTGGTTCAAATTCTTCATTAGCAGTTGTAAATGGCACATGAAGAAGTGAGCATGAGCTTGTCAAGACAATATTTTCAGCTGGGATTTGCTCAAGAACAGCCAAGCTCTTTTCGTAGTTGTTGCGCCAGATGTTTTTACCATTGACAAT
>NZ_DXLC01000014.1:0-1439 GCF_019414905.1 Streptococcus sp.
GACCATGAACCGTGCTGGTGAACATGGTGCCAAAGCGGCCGTTATTGAGGAAAAGAAACTAGGTGGAACCTGTGTCAACGTCGGTTGTGTTCCTAAAAAAATCATGTGGTACGGGGCGCAAATCGCTGAAACTTTCCATCAATTTGGAGAAGACTACGGCTTTAAGACTACTGATCTTAACTTTGACTTTGCAACCCTACGTCGCAATCGTGAAGCCTACATCGATCGCGCTCGTTCTTCTTATGATGGCAGTTTTAAACGCAACGGAGTAGACTTGATTGAAGGTCATGCTGAATTTGTAGATTCTCATACTGTTAGCGTAAATGGTGAACTGATTCGTGCTAAACATATTGTGATTGCTACTGGTGCCCATCCAAGTATTCCAGACGTTCCTGGTGCTGAACTAGGTGGCTCTTCTGATGATGTATTTGCCTGGGAAGAATTGCCAGAATCAGTTGCTATTCTAGGCGCGGGTTATATTGCCGTTGAATTGGCTGGCGTACTCCACACCTTTGGTGTCAAGACAGACCTCTTTGTTCGTCGTGATCGTCCTTTACGTGGTTTTGATTCTTACATCGTTGAAGGTTTGGTAAAGGAAATGGAAAGAACAAACTTGCCACTTCATACTCACAAAGTCCCTGTCAAGTTAGAAAAAACTGCTGAAGGCATTACTATTCATTTCGAAGATGGTACTAGTCACACAGCTAGCCAAGTTATCTGGGCTACAGGTCGCCGTCCAAACGTTAAGAGCTTGCAACTTGAAAAAGCTGGAGTAACTCTGAACGAACGTGGCTTTATCCAAGTGGATGAATACCAAAATACTGTTGTTGAAGGAATCTACGCTCTAGGTGATGTAACAGGCGAAAAAGAACTAACTCCAGTTGCTATCAAGGCTGGACGTACTTTGTCTGAACGTCTCTTTAACGGAAAAACAACTGCAAAAATGGACTACTCAACTATTCCAACTGTTGTCTTTTCACACCCTGCTATCGGAACTGTTGGTTTGACAGAAGAGCAAGCTATTAAAGAATACGGTCAAGACCAAATCAAGGTTTATAAATCAAGCTTTACTTCTATGTACTCTGCTTGCACTTGCAACCGTCAAGAAACACGTTTCAAATTGATAACAGCTGGTTCAGAAGAAAAAGTTGTCGGACTTCATGGAATTGGCTACGGCGTTGATGAAATGATTCAAGGATTTGCCGTTGCTATCAAAATGGGAGCAACCAAAGCAGACTTTGATGCAACTGTGGCGATTCACCCAACTGCATCTGAAGAATTTGTAACTATGCGTTAATCGAAATAAAAGAAGCAGAGCAAAAAACACTTCTAAATATCAAAAATCGAGTATTGCCGTAGTTGGAGATACTCGTTTTCTTATGTTTTATTTTATAGTATGTTGAAATAAGATATGCAAAAATCAATTAACAAACCATAAC
>NZ_DXLC01000140.1:0-3129 GCF_019414905.1 Streptococcus sp.
CACATTCGCCAAACTTCCCACCCCTTGTGCAACCAAAAATGCCAGCAGCAAGGCAATGCCTACAATCCAAATAGCCTCGTAAATAAAAATTCCTTTGACATCGCGATTTTGATAACCAACTGCCTTCATGACACCTATTTCCTTAGAACGTTGCATGATATTGATGTAAATAATGATACCAATCATGACCGCTGCTACCACAATAGCTTGTGATGAAAGCACAATCAACAATCCCTGAATGACACGAATAAAAGTAATCACAATATCAAGAACCTTCTGTTGAGAAAGAACAGTATACTTCTTGTTTTTCTGCAATTCTTCTGTTACCGTTTTTGTCTGTGATGGATCTTTGAGTTCCAAGATAAAATAAGATACAGCTTTTGTAAATCCAGCTTCTTTCAAAATCGTTTCCATTTGATGAGATGGCATGAAACTGTTGCTGTCCTCCAGGTCATCTTCATCATTGATTACACGTACAATCTTTGTTTGAAATTGAGCAGTCTTACTAGCTTCGGCAGCATTTTCTACAATGCTGGCTGAGACTGGTTTGCCAATAAGATCACTAGCTGTCAGATTGTTTCCTGTCTGTTCATTCCAATTTTTTAGTAAACTGCTTGGAATCGTCAAGCCCTGTTCATTTGCATCACTATAGAGGGAGCCAGCCAACACTTTGTCCGTCTCATTACTACTAACAGAAATACTTGTATCCTCATAGAGACTCACTACTTGAGCATAAGAAGGCATCGTTTGACTCAGATCCATTTCTTGCCCATCTATAGTAATATTTGACATGATCATCCCAAAAGGACTCTCCAAATATTTAATAGCTTCTTTTCCAACTGTATCCGTGATATAGTTCTTATCATCTTGATTCAAAAAGCCTCGTCCAACATTTTTTGTGTTTAAAGCAATCTGAACTTGAGAAGGGATTTGACCTCCATTCGTATTTTCATCAATCATCGAAATCAAAGCATTTCCCAAGCCGAAAGAAATTAAGACTCCTACAAAACCGATTGAGGTTGCTAGTGCAATCAATAGATTACGCCACTTTCTTTCCAGAAAGTTATTTAAAGAAAGTTTGAATTTATTTTTCAATGATAATCCTTTATTTTTTGACTTCTTCAACGACTTCACCATCCTTCATTTTGATAATCACATCTGCATATTCAGCAACCTCTGGATTATGGGTTACGATCAATACTGTTTTCCCTGTTTGGGCTAAATTTTTAAATACTTCCAATACCATTTCTTGGGATTGAGAATCCAGCGAACCCGTTGGCTCATCTGCTACAATCATATCAGGCTGATTTACCAGTGCACGCGCTATTGCTACACGTTGCTTTTGCCCACCAGAAAGTTGTTTAACATTTTTAGCTACAAAAGGCTCCATGCCTAAGTTACTTAATTGCTCCTTTGCAATCATTGTCATCTCCCTGTCAGATAAATCTTTGACATAGAGAGGTAATTTGACATTGTCCAAGACAGACTGATGAGGAATGAGGTTAAAGTTTTGAAATACAAATCCAATCTTATCTTTACGAAATTGAGTTAGTTCAATCTCTGATAAGTCACGGAGGGATTCCCCTTTAAACTCTAAATCTCCTTCATATTGTCTATCTAAACCACTGATGATGTTTAGTAGACTGGTTTTGCCACAGCCTGATGGACCGTAAATCGCTGTAATTTTACCTTTTGCAATCTGCAGATTAATATTTCTTAGAGCCTGCTCTTGATGTTTACCGTCCAAAGTGTAAAATTTTGAAATATTTTTAATGGATAAAATGGACATTCTTTCCCCCTTATTTAAAACCGTTATCGTCATACATCGTACTGATAGAAAATCCTTCAAGTTGATTGACCCTATAGGCCTACTACTTAGAATTCTCTCTCTATTGCCGAGTTTGCTTCTGGATGTATAGCAAGTAATACTCTTCGAAAATCAAATTCAAACCACGTCAACGTCGCCTTGCCGTACTCAAGTACAGCCTGCGACTAGTTTCCTAGTTTGCTCTTTGATTTTCATTGAGTATAAAATTCATTTTAACAAAAAAGCGACATTTCCCCAATGACAGAAATGTCACTCCTATAAATCATTTAATAATACCTTTCTAAGTCTTCGCTCCATTCCTTATCTAAACTAACGAGTAACTTCTCATTACCAAACATCCTCGCCATCATTTTTGCTTCTTCATACTTTTGTTTGGCTGTATCATAATCGGTATGAATATAATATTTCCACTCCACCATCAAGACAATCGGTTGCTTTTGGAAATCTCGTGTTTTTTGTCCTATTTTATTTAAGGTCTCGACTGCCCTCTTAAAATAATGAAACAGCCCCATAATTTCTATACAAGCTAAAGAAGCTAACAAGGAATCTCTAAGTAAGTCCAAACAATCGAACTCTATCTTATCAACCTGAGAACTTAGTTTGTCATGAAAACAAAGAATGGTTTCATGCTCAGATTCTTTTATCTCACCCATATTTAAACCATCCATTAACTGACAGTTGAAATACAGTCTCAGTTTCAACAAGTCCTCGGCTTTATATACATCTCTGGATAGTAAGTCTTGAAGACCGTCCTCAATCACACCACTTCCGTATAAGGAATTACTAGTCGCTCTCACTTCATCTATGGCTTGAAGACAATCCACTAGCACTTTCTCATCACGTGGCAAATCATCATAAAAACACTCAAAAATCTCATCGAAATATTCTTCCTTTTGTTCCTGCAACTCCTTGTCTCCATAGTCAGGATGATGTAAAAGAAAGTACTTTAATTCTTGGTAACGCTTGGGTAATTCCTTATAGTCTGGCATCAAGACGTAGGAAGGAATTTCTAATCTATCCGCAATATATTCTAGGGTTTTTATCGTCGGGCGAAACTCTCCTTTTTCTATCCGCACCAGCTGACGCACTGATAGTTCAGACTCATCCCCGCAAAAAACTGGACGACTAAGTCCTTTCTCCTCTCTAAGAATCCTTACCTTTTCCCCTAGCTCATTCATCTCTTACATTTCTCCCTCGCATGATTATAAAAGATTTGATTTCCAAATAAATATATACGATGATTATACCATTTTTCAAATAGAATTACAAAAAAAGAGACAGGATTTCTCCTGCCTCTAGGC
>NZ_DXLC01000141.1:0-9131 GCF_019414905.1 Streptococcus sp.
TGTTAGTAGTATCGCGGTCTATTCTTGGGGAAAGATTCCCATTTGAATTTAAAAAGGAGTTGTAATGAAAGTATTTCTTCAAAATAGAGATTTTAGGCAATTAACTATCAACCAGTGGATTTCAACGGTTGGGGATACGATTTTTTATCTGGCCTTTTTGAATTATGTGGCAGATGCATCTTTTGCCCCTTTGGCGATTTTACTGATCACGATTTCAGAAACCCTTCCTCAAGTTCTGCAAATCTTTCTGGGAGTTTTGGCGGATTTTCAACATCATCGTGTCCTAAAATATACAATGATTAGTTTTGCAAAATTTTTGCTTTACTCTATCGTTTCTTTATCACTTTCAGGGCAGTCCTTTTCCTTGTTATTAGTAGCATTTATTTGTCTGATTAACCTCTTATCTGACACATTGAGTTATTTTTCAGGCGCCATGCTCACTCCGATTTTCATTAGAATTATTGGGCAAGACCATCTGGCAGAAGCTATTGGATTTAAACAGTCAACTGTTAGTTTAGTGAAAACAATCAGTAATATTCTAGGAGGAGTCTTACTAGGTATTCTATCTATCCAGTCTATTTCCTTACTGAATGCTCTGACCTTTTTAATCGCATTTTTAGGTATTCTTTTCATAAAAACAGACCTCTTGAAAGTAGAAAAAACGATTAGCTATCAAGAAGGACTCTCTGTAAAATCCTTTTGCCAGCATCTGCTCCAATCATCAAAATTGATATGGAATATGAATAAGGTGCTCTTGGTTTTGTTTATTATCTCTATTAGTCAAGCAGTGATAAATGTTACAGTTCCTGTTTCTACTCTGTTTTTGAGGAATCAGCCCTTTTTGAATTTACAAACAGGTCAATCTCTTGCCTTGTTATCCACCCTTGAATTGTCAGCCCTTATTGTCGGAAGCCTTGTGAGTGGCTATCTGAAGAATACAATCTCCATAAAACTAGCCCTATATGCCTCGCTTATTATCCAATTACTCCTTTTAGTTGGCTTTGTGGCAGTTCGTTTTGACTGGATTCTTATCTTTAGTGCCTTGGATGCCTTTTTCGCAGGTATCCTCTCTCCTCGATTACAGGAACTCATTTTTAAACAAATACCTGAGGAGTCAATGGGAGCAGTTCAATCCTCTATCGGTGCCATTACAGTTGTTTTACCTAGCTTATTTACAATAGCTTTGGTAACCATTGCTACTAGCTTTGGAACTCTGGCAGTTAGCTTTGTTTTATTGCTATTTCTTCTAGCTGCCTTTATCATACTCTTGAATATCCGTGAAAACATTTAGCGAAGAATGTGTATATTATATGTTTGAGACTGGATTCCAGTCTGTTTATGATGGCTACAATCAGCAGACTGTTAAATTTTTGAGAAAGTTGCTTGACATTTCAGACCAATCGGTTTATAATTAAAAAATGTAGAGATAAATACATGAGAAAAGAAGAAAAAACAAGACTACGAAGAGAGAAAATCATTACCGCTGCTTTGTTTGAATTTGCTACAAAAGGCTATCAAGGTTTTGTCATCAATGAACTTTGTAAAGTGGATGGTATTTCCAAAGGAGTTTTGTATCATAATTTTTCAGGGAAATCAGACCTCTATCTAACTTGTTTTCAGGAGAGTTTTGAGAAAGCTTTGGCAGTGTTTCTGGGGGTGGAAGGTCAAGTGCCCTCCTTAGCTGATTATATGGAAAGGCGTCACCAATTTTATCAGCAATACCCAGAACATAGCCACATTTTCTTTGAGGCAATGATTGCGACACCAGAAGAATTGGAAGCAGACATTGCACCACAGAAAGCTATCTTTTTGGACTTGAATGAACAAGTTTGTCAAAAACTTATATCAGAATCCAAAAGCTATCTTTTTGGACTTGAATGAACAAGTTTGTCAAAAACTTATATCAGAATCCAAACTGAAAGAGCATATTGATGAGAAACGAGCTATGGACTATCTGCGATTGATTCAGGATATGTTTCGTTCCTATTATTTAACTGTTTCGTCAGATAGCAGTTTGCCTGACTTGGTTTCAGGATATGAACATCAATTATCACAGGTTTTGGATATGATGATTTATGGAATACTAGAGGAAGATTACTCTAAAAAAGGAGAAAAATAATGTCGAAAATTTGGAAATGGTTGTTACTAATTGCGGGTATTTTTGCAGTTTTTGTAGGTTTTAATATGTTTGCACATCCTCTTATTAGCTTGGCTTCCATGACTTTCTGGTTTGCACTTGTATTTGCAGTTCAAGGGATTTCTGAGATTGTACAATACTTCAAATCAGAAGAAAAGCATGGCTGGAATTTATTTGGAGGAATTGTTACCCTCATCCTCGCTCTTACCTTGTTCTCAGGTAGCTTTATTGAAATGGTAACATTTGTACCATTTATCATTTCTTTATGGGCCTTGACAAATGGTATTACAAAAACTATCGTTGGTTTCAAGGTTCGTAAGACGGATAAATCGGTAGGTACCCCTCTAGTTTGGATGGGGATTTTAGGAATCGTAGCAGGTTTAATCATGATGGGACACCCATTGATGACCGGTCTCTATATTAGTTACACCATTGCCTTTGTCTTTATTTATCAAGGTATTGTGGCAATTGTTCAATTCTTCAAGATTAAATAAGAATAAAATGGAGTCTGTCTGATTACAATCAGCAGACTTTTTTCTCTTTCCTGAATGTGTTATAATAGTCCATGCTATGGCTGGAGCCTTTTCAGCCTACTTATACTCTTCGAAAATCTCTTCAAACTGCGTCAGCTTCTATCTGCAACCTCAAAACAATGTTTTGAGCAACCTGTGGCCAGCTTTCTAGTTTGCTCTTTGATTTTCATTGAGTATTATTAAGACAATATGAGGAGAAAGATGAAAGAAAAAGGATTTTGGGAGGGGGCGCAGGCGGCTATGCCAACGGCCCTTGGTTATGTCAGTATTGGCCTTGCCTGTGGGATTATCGGTGCGCCCTATGTGACACCTGTTGAGATGGGCTTGATGAGCCTCTTTGTTTATGCTGGGAGTGCCCAGTTTGCCATGCTGGCACTGATTGCGGTTCAAGCACCTGTAGCAGCTATTGCGATGACGGTCTTTTTGATTAATTTGCGTCTCTTTTTGTTGAGTTTGCATGCGTCAACCTATTTCCGTCATACTAGTCTCTGGCACAATATCGGTATGTCTAGTATCTTGACGGATGAGACTTATGGTGTTTTGATGGGCGAATTGGCCCATGCAGACAAGGTCAATCCTATGTGGATGCATGGAAACAATCTCAACAGCTATGTGGCTTGGTTTGTGGGGACAGTTGTCGGAACGGCTCTGGGTGGCCTGCTGCCAAATCCAGAAATCTTTGGTTTAGATTTTGCTCTTGTTGGGATGTTCATCGGAATTTTTGCTTCGCAATTCCAGATTATGCAAAGACGGATTCCTGTCCGCAACCTGCTCGTTATCTTAGCAGTTGTTGCGGTGTCATTCTTTTTGCTCTTGACAGTGGTGTCTCAGTCACTAGCTGTTCTGTTTGCGACCTTGCTAGGTTGTACAATGGGGGTGGTTTTAGATGGTCAGTAAGTATCTTTTATTAGCAGTTATTTTCTCTGGCTTGGTGACATGGATTCCCCGTATGATTCCCTTCATCTTGGTCAAGTATAAGGGCTTGCCTGCGATCGTTGAGCGTTTTTTGAAGTTCTTGCCCGTTTCTATTATCTTTGCCTTGATTCTTTCAAGTGTAGTGACAGGCAAGGTTGGCAGTCTTCCTCAAATCAAATGGCTAGACTTCTTGGCAGTCTTTCCAACCGCTTGGGTAGCCTTTCGCTACCGTAATTTAGTCGGAACAGTTCTCTTTGGAGTGGTCTTAATTGCAGTCTTGCGTTTGGTCTTTTAATACTCTTCGAAAATCAAATTCAAACCACGTCAGCGTCGCCTTACCGTACTCAAGTACAGCTTGCGGCTAGCTTCCTAGTTTGCTCTTTGATTTTCATTGAGTATAAATTAGCCATAAAGAAAACCTATCACAGAGATAGATATCATATAATGGCGTAAATGGTTTTTTTCTGTTAAGATTATAAGGTATTCTATTTTGGAGGAAATGACATGAAAAAAATCGTTAAATACTCATCTCTTGCTGCTCTAGGGCTTGTTGCTGCAGGTGTGCTAGCAGCTTGCTCAGGTGGTGCTAAGAAAGAGGGAGAAGCAGCTAGCAAGAAAGAAATTATCGTTGCAACTAATGCTACACCAAAACCATTCAACTATGAAGAAAATGGCGAATTGACTGGTTACGAAATTGAAGTGGTTCGCGCTATCTTTAAAGATTCTGACAAATATGATGTCAAGTTTGAGAAGACAGAGTGGTCAGGTGTCTTTGCAGGACTTGATGCTGACCGTTACAATATGGCTGTTAGCAACATCAGCTACACTAAAGAACGTGCTGAAAAATACCTTTATGCAGCTCCAACTGCTAAAAACCCTAACGTTCTTGTAGTGAAAAAAGATGACCCTAGCATTAAATCGCTTGATGATATCGGTGGAAAATCAACAGAAGTTGTTCAAGGGACAACATCAGCTAAACAGCTAGAAGACTACAACAAACAACATTCAGATAATCCAACTGTCCTAAAGTATACTAAAGCGGACTTCCAACAAATCATGGGACGCTTGAGCGATGGCCAGTTTGACTACAAGATTTTTGATAAAATCGGTGTTGAAACAGTCATCAAGGACCAAGGTTTGGACAACTTGAAAGTTATCGAACTTCCAAGCGACCAACAGCCTTACGTTTACCCACTTCTTGCTAAAGGTCAAGATGAGTTGAAATCATTTGTAGACAAACGTATCCAAGAACTCTACAAAGACGGAACTCTTGAAAAATTGTCTAAACAATTCTTCGGAGACACTTACCTACCAGCAGAAGCTGATATTAAATAATTTTTTGAAATCATCCATTCTGAATAAGGTGGATGATTTCTCAGTTTTTAAGGATATAGTTTTAAACTATATATCTGACTATCTAATAACAATTTGTGAAATCAAATAAATTGTGAGATACTAGTACGGTATTATTTTTAAGGAGAAAGAATCATGAAAATTAAAAAATGGCTTGGTGTAGCAGCCCTTGCTGCAGTCGCAGGTTTGGCTCTTGCAGCTTGCGGAAACTCAGAAAAGAAAGCAGACAATGCAACAACTATCAAAATCGCAACTGTTAACCGTAGCGGTTCTGAAGAAAAACGTTGGGACAAAATCCAAGAATTGGTTAAAAAAGACGGAATTACCTTGGAATTTACAGAGTTCACAGACTACTCACAACCAAACAAGGCAACTGCTGATGGTGAAGTAGACTTGAACGCTTTCCAACACTATAACTTCTTGAACAACTGGAACAAAGAAAACGGAAAAGACCTTGTAGCGATTGCAGATACTTACATCTCTCCAATTCGCCTTTACTCAGGTTTGAATGGAAGTGACAACAAGTACACTAAAGTAGAAGACATCCCAGCAAACGGAGAAATTGCTGTACCAAACGACGCTACAAACGAAAGCCGTGCGCTTTACTTGCTTCAATCAGCTGGCTTGATTAAATTGGACGTGTCAGGAACTGCTCTTGCAACAGTTGCTAACATCAAAGAAAATCCAAAGAACTTGAAAATCACTGAATTGGACGCTAGCCAAACAGCTCGTTCATTGTCATCAGTTGACGCTGCCGTTGTAAACAATACCTTTGTTACAGAAGCAAAATTGGACTACAAGAAAGCACTTTTCAAAGAACAAGCTGATGAAAACTCAAAACAATGGTACAACATCATCGTTGCGAAAAAAGATTGGGAAACATCACCTAAGGCTGATGCTATCAAGAAAGTGATCGCAGCTTACCACACAGATGACGTGAAAAAAGTTATCGAAGAAACATCAGACGGTTTGGATCAACCAGTTTGGTAATAAGAAACAGGGAGGTGGGAGAGAAAATTCCACCTCTTGCTTTTGTATAGAGCATGGATTGTAAAGAGGACTTTAGGTTCATAGAAAGGTAGAGAGAATATGGTTTTTCCTAGTGAACAAGAACAGATTGAAAAATTCGAAAAGGATCATGTAGCCCAGCATTATTTTGAGGTTTTGCGTACCTTGATTTCTAAGAAATCAGTCTTTGCCCAGCAGGTTGGGCTCAAGGAAGTTGCAACCTATCTGGGTGAGATTTTCAAACGTGTTGGAGCTGAAGTGGAGATTGATGATACTTATACGGCGCCCTTTGTCATGGCGCATTTCAAGAGTTCACGTCCAGATGCCAAGACCTTGATTTTCTATAACCACTATGATACTGTGCCAGCGGATGGGGATCAGGTCTGGACAGATGATCCCTTTATTCTTTCGGTCCGCAATGGCTTCATGTATGGGCGTGGGGTTGATGACGACAAGGGTCATATCACGGCTCGTTTGAGTGCTTTGAGAAAATATATGCAGCACCATGATGATTTGCCTGTCAACATTAGTTTTATCATGGAGGGAGCGGAGGAATCGGCCTCGACAGACTTAGATAAGTATCTAGAAAAACATGCGGATAAATTCCGTGGGGCAGATTTGTTGGTCTGGGAACAAGGGACCAAAAATGCCTTGGAACAGCTAGAAATTTCTGGTGGAAATAAGGGGATTGTGACCTTTGATGCCAAGGTAAAAAGCGCTGATGTCGATATCCACTCTAGTTATGGTGGGGTTGTGGAATCAGCTCCTTGGTATCTCCTTCAAGCCTTACAGTCTCTTCGTGCAGCAGATGGCCGTATCTTGGTTGAAGGTTTGTACGAAGAAGTTCAGGAGCCAAATGAACGAGAACTAGCCTTGGTGGATACTTATGCCCAACGCAATCCAGGGGAAATAAGCCAGATTTATGGTTTGGAATTGCCTCTCTTACAAGAGGATCGTGCAGACTTCCTAAAACGTTTCTTTTTTGAGCCAGCTCTTAATATCGAAGGGATTCAGTCAGGTTATCAAGGGCAAGGAGTTAAAACGATTTTGCCAGCAGAAGCCAGAGCTAAGCTAGAAGTTCGTTTGGTTCCTGGCCTAGAACCGCATGATGTTCTGGAAAAAATTCGGAAACAGCTAGACAAAAATGGCTTTGATAAGGTAGAATTATACTATACCTTGGGAGAGATGAGCTATCGAAGCGATATGAGTGCGCCAGCCATTCTCAATGTAATCGAGTTGGCTAAGAAATTCTATCCACAGGGCGTTTCAGTCTTGCCGACTACAGCTGGAACAGGGCCTATGCATACGGTCTTTGATGCCCTAGAGGTGCCAATGGTGGCCTTCGGTCTAGGAAATGCTAATAGCCGGGACCACGGTGGAGATGAGAACGTGCGAATCGCCGATTACTACACCCATATTGAATTAGTAGAGGAGCTGATTAGAAGCTATGAGTAGAGACATTATCAAGTTAGATCAGATCGATGTGACTTTTCACCAAAAGAAGAGAATCATCACAGCGGTCAAGGATGTGACCATTCACATCCAAGAAGGGGATATTTACGGAATTGTTGGATATTCTGGAGCAGGGAAATCAACCCTTGTACGGGTGATTAACCTCTTGCAAAAACCATCTGCAGGGAAAATTACCATTGACGACGATGTGATTTTTGATGGTAAGGTCACTTTGACGGCAGAGCAGTTGCGTCGCAAACGTCAAGATATTGGAATGATTTTCCAGCATTTCAACCTGATGAGTCAAAAGACGGCAGAGGAGAATGTAGCCTTTGCCCTTAAACACTCTGGACTCAGCAAGGAAGAAAAGAAGGCTAAAGTAGCTAAGTTGTTGGACTTGGTTGGCTTGGCAGACCGTGCTGAAAATTACCCTTCACAACTATCTGGAGGGCAAAAACAGCGTGTGGCCATTGCGCGTGCCTTGGCCAATGATCCAAAAATCTTGATTTCAGATGAGTCAACTTCTGCCCTTGACCCTAAGACAACCAAGCAGATTTTGGCCTTGTTGCAAGATTTGAACCAAAAATTAGGCTTGACTGTTGTCTTGATTACGCATGAAATGCAGATTGTCAAAGACATTGCCAATCGTGTGGCAGTTATGCAAGATGGGCACTTGATTGAAGAGGGTAGTGTCCTTGAAATCTTCTCAAATCCTAAACAACCTTTGACCCAAGACTTTATCTCGACAGCCACAGGCATTGACGAAGCTATGGTCAAAATCGAGAAGCAAGAAATCGTGGAACACTTGTCTGAAAATAGCCTTTTGGTGCAACTAAAGTATGCAGGCTCTTCAAAGGACGAGCCACTTTTGAATGAATTGTACAAGCATTACCAAGTAACGGCTAATATCCTTTATGGGAATATCGAAATCCTCGATGGCACTCCTGTTGGAGAATTGGTTGTGGTGCTGTCTGGTGAAAAAGCAGCGCTAGTAGGTGCCCAAGAAGCCATTCGTCAAGCAGGTGTGCAGCTAAAAGTATTGAAGGGAGGACAGTAAGATGGAATCATTGATTCAAACCTATTTACCAAATGTTTATAAAATGGGCTGGGCTGGTCAAGCAGGCTGGGGAACAGCCATCTACCTAACTCTTTATATGACAGTTCTTTCCTTCATCATCGGAGGTTTCTTGGGGCTTGTTGCAGGTCTCTTCCTCGTCTTGACAGCGCCAGGTGGTGTCTTAGAAAATAAGGTCGTTTTCTGGATTTTGGATAAAATCACCTCTATTTTCCGTGCGGTTCCATTTATCATTCTCTTGGCAGTCTTGTCACCCTTCTCCCATCTAATCGTAGGGACAAGCATTGGTCCAAATGCGGCTATCGTACCGCTTTCTTTTGCAGTTTTTGCCTTCTTTGCCCGTCAAGTACAGGTGGTATTGGCTGAGCTAGATGGTGGTGTCATTGAGGCGGCTCAAGCTAGCGGAGCGACATTCTGGGATATCGTGGGTGTTTATCTATCCGAAGGTCTTCCAGATTTGATCCGTGTGACGACTGTGACCTTGATTTCACTTGTTGGGGAAACAGCTATGGCCGGAGCGGTTGGAGCTGGCGGTATTGGTAACGTAGCCATCGCTTATGGATTTAACCGCTACAATCACGATGTGACCATCTTGGCAACCATCATTATCATTTTGATTATCTTTGCAATCCAATTCTTGGGAGATTTCTTGACTAAG
>NZ_DXLC01000142.1:0-4212 GCF_019414905.1 Streptococcus sp.
GGATTATACTGTTCAAGTCGGAGACTTGATTAGTGTGAGAAAATTTGGTCGCTTGAGATTACTTCAAGATAAGGGACAAACGAAAAAAGAGAAGAAAAAAATAACCGTCCAGTTATTATTAAGTAAGTGAGGAATAGAATGCCAATTACATCATTAGAAATAAAGGACAAGACCTTTGGAACTCGATTCAGAGGTTTTGATCCAGAAGAAGTCGATGAATTTTTAGATATTGTGGTTCGTGATTACGAAGATCTTGTTCGTGCGAATCATGATAAAGATTTGCGTATTAAGAGTTTAGAAGAGCGTTTGTCTTACTTTGACGAAATGAAAGATTCATTGAGCCAGTCTGTATTGATTGCCCAAGACACAGCTGAGCGAGTGAAACAAGCGGCACATGAACGTTCAAACAATATCGTTCACCAAGCAGAACAAGATGCGCAACGCTTGTTGGAAGAAGCTAAATATAAGGCAAACGAGATTCTTCGTCAAGCAACAGACAATGCTAAGAAAGTTGCTGTTGAAACAGAAGAATTGAAGAACAAGAGCCGTGTCTTCCACCAACGTCTCAAATCTACAATTGAGAGTCAGTTGGCTATTGTTGAATCTTCAGATTGGGAAGATATTCTCCGTCCAACAGCTACTTATCTTCAAACCAGTGATGAAGCCTTTAAAGAAGTGGTTAGTGAAGTACTTGGAGAACCGATTCCAGCTCCAATTGAGGAAGAACCAATTGATATGACACGTCAGTTCTCTCAAGCAGAAATGGCAGAGTTACAAGCTCGTATTGAGGCAGCCAATAAAGAATTGGCTGAATTTGAAGCTCAGGCTAAACAGGAAGTGGAAAATCCAACTCCTGTAGTGAGTCCTCAAATTGAAGAAGAGCCTGCTCATCCAGTTGGTCCAATGTACGAAGAACCAGAAGTAGCTCCAAGCCATTATTCAGGACCAACACCAGCTACAGAAACGTTTGATTCAGCACCAGGATTTGAAGCACCGCAAGAATCCGTTACAATTTTATAAGAAATATTCTGAGAACAATATCTTATCCTTATATTTCCAGCGAGCAGGAGATGGTGTGAGTCCTGCATTCCCTAATGATAAGATTATCCTCTCAAAAACTCAAGTCTGAAGCTAGTAAGATTTGACGTTCCCCACGTTACGGGATAAGAGGGAGAAAGACTAAATCTTTTTCCGAATAAAGGTGGTACCACGATTTTCGTCCTTTTTGGCAGTCGTGGTTTTTAATTTGTTATTATTTATAAAGGAGATACCATGAAACTCAAAGATACCCTTAATCTTGGGAAAACAGCTTTCCCAATGCGTGCAGGACTTCCTACCAAAGAGCCAGTTTGGCAAAAGGAATGGGAAGATGCAAAACTTTACCAACGTCGTCAAGAATTGAACCAAGGAAAACCTCATTTCACCTTGCATGATGGCCCTCCATACGCTAACGGAAATATCCACGTTGGACATGCTATGAACAAGATTTCAAAAGATATCATTGTTCGCTCAAAATCTATGTCAGGTTTTTACGCACCATTTATCCCAGGTTGGGATACTCATGGTCTGCCAATCGAGCAAGTTTTGGCAAAACAAGGTGTCAAACGTAAAGAAATGGACTTGGTTGAGTACTTGAAACTTTGCCGTGAATATGCTCTTTCTCAAGTAGATAAACAACGTGAAGACTTTAAACGTTTGGGTGTTTCTGGTGACTGGGAAAATCCATATGTGACTTTGACTCCTGATTATGAAGCAGCCCAAATCCGTGTCTTTGGTGAAATGGCTAATAAAGGTTATATCTACCGTGGTGCAAAACCAGTTTACTGGTCTTGGTCATCCGAGTCAGCCCTTGCTGAAGCAGAGATTGAATACCATGACTTGGTTTCAACTTCTCTTTACTATGCCAACAAGGTAAAAGACGGAAAAGGTGTTCTAGATACAGATACTTATATCGTAGTCTGGACAACAACTCCATTCACCATCACAGCTTCTCGTGGTTTGACTGTTGGTGCAGATATTGATTACGTTTTGGTTCAACCTGCTGGTGAAGATCGCAAGTTTGTGGTTGCTGCAGAATTATTGACTAGCTTGTCTGAGAAATTTGGCTGGGTTGATGTTCAAGTGTTGGCAACTTACCGTGGTCAAGAACTCAACCACATCGTAACAGAACATCCATGGGATACAGCTGTAGATGAGCTCGTTATCCTTGGTGACCACGTTACAACTGACTCTGGTACAGGTATTGTCCATACAGCCCCTGGTTTTGGTGAGGATGACTACAATGTTGGTATTGCTAATGGTCTTGAAGTCGCAGTGACTGTTGACGAACGTGGTATCATGATGAAGAATGCTGGTCCTGAGTTTGAAGGTCAATTCTATGAAAAGGTAGTTCCAACTGTCATCGAAAAACTTGGTAGCCTCCTCCTTGCTCAAGAAGAAATCTCTCACTCATATCCATTTGACTGGCGTACGAAGAAACCAATCATCTGGCGTGCAGTTCCACAATGGTTTGCTTCTGTATCAAAATTCCGTCAAGAAATCTTGGATGAAATTGAAAAAGTAAAATTCCACTCAGAATGGGGTAAAGTCCGTCTTTACAACATGATTCGTGACCGTGGTGACTGGGTTATCTCTCGTCAACGTGCTTGGGGTGTTCCACTTCCTATCTTCTACGCTGAAGATGGTACAGCGATCATGACAGCTGAAACTATTGAACATGTGGCTCAACTCTTTGAGGAACATGGTTCAAGCATTTGGTGGGAACGTGATGCTAAGGACCTCTTACCAGAAGGATTTACTCATCCAGGTTCACCAAATGGCGAGTTCAAAAAAGAAACTGATATCATGGACGTTTGGTTTGACTCAGGTTCATCATGGAATGGAGTCGTAGTAAATCGTCCTGAGTTGACTTACCCAGCAGACCTTTACCTAGAAGGCTCTGACCAATACCGTGGTTGGTTCAACTCTTCACTCATCACATCTGTTGCCAACCATGGTGTAGCACCTTACAAACAAATTCTGTCACAAGGATTTGCCCTTGACGGTAAAGGTGAGAAGATGTCTAAATCTCTTGGAAATACCATTGCTCCAAGCGATGTTGAAAAACAATTCGGTGCTGAAATCTTGCGTCTTTGGGTAACAAGTGTTGACTCAAGCAACGACGTGCGTATCTCTATGGATATCTTGAGCCAAGTCTCTGAAACTTACCGTAAGATTCGTAACACCCTTCGTTTCTTGATTGCCAATACATCTGACTTTTACCCAAGTCAAGATTCAGTAGCTTACGATGAGCTTCGCTCAGTTGATAAGTACATGACTATTCGCTTTAACCAGCTTGTCAAGACCATTCGTGATGCTTATGCAAACTTTGAATTCTTGACAATCTACAAGGCCTTGGTGAACTTTATCAACGTTGATTTGTCAGCCTTCTACCTTGATTTTGCTAAAGATGTTGTCTACATCGAAGGTACTAAATCATTGGAACGCCGTCAGATGCAGACTGTTTTCTATGACATTCTTGTGAAAATCACCAAACTCTTGACTCCAATCCTTCCTCACACAGCAGAGGAAATCTGGTCATACCTTGAGTTTGAAGCAGAAGATTTTGTTCAATTGTCAGAATTGCCAGAAGCAGAGACATTTGCTAATCAAGAAGAAATCTTGGACACATGGGCTGCCTTCATGGACTTCCGTGGACAAGCTCAAAAAGCTTTGGAAGAAGCTCGTAATGCAAAAGTTATCGGGAAATCGCTTGAAGCACACTTGACAGTTTATCCAAACGAAGTTGTGAAAACTCTACTCGAAGCAGTAAACAGCAATGTAGCTCAACTTTTGATCGTGTCAGACTTGACCATCGCAGAAGGACCAGCTCCAGAAACTGCCGTTAGCTTCGAAGATGTAGCCTTCACTGTTGAACGAGCTGCAGGCCAAGTATGTGACCGTTGCCGTCGTATCGACCCAACAACAGCAGAACGCAGCTACCACGCAGTTATCTGTGACCACTGTGCAAGCATCGTAGAAGAGAACTTTGCAGATGCAGTCGCAGAAGGATTTGAAGAGAAATAATCGAATTATAGATTAAAAAAGTTTTCTGTGTGTGTATTTTAGTTTGATATAAAAGAAAATATTAAACAAAATTAATGTATAATATTAATTTTTAATGAAAAGGAAATATTGATGAAAAAGAAAACACTTGCTCAATTAGATGGTATC
>NZ_DXLC01000143.1:0-3368 GCF_019414905.1 Streptococcus sp.
ACCTTACAGTGCTAGGAACTGTAACCGAAGATTATACTTGAGCATACCAAAGTAAGGTGACAAAAGTAAAAAAGCTACCCAATTTAGAGTAGCTTCATTATCAAGATATGCTCAATTGAACACGACCTAAGCACAAAGCAAAAAAGATAAAATCTCCTAGAAACTGAAGTTTCTTCGTCAATTTTCCTATTTTTGCTTTGTGCTTTTGACGGCCTTTGTATCTTGAATTAGCGACGAAGTCCTAGAGAGTTGATCAACTCACGGTAACGGTTAACGTCGTTTTTACGCAAGTATGCAAGCAAGTTACGACGGCGACCGATTTTTTTCATCAATCCACGGTAAGTAGCGTGGTCTTTTTTGTGTTGTTTGATGTGTTCGTTAAGGTGGTTGATTTCCCAAGTAAGGACAGCAACTTGAACCTCTACTGAACCTGTATCACCTTCGTGACGTGCATATTGTGCGATGATTTCATTTTTTTTCTCTTTTGAGATTGCCATGATGTTTCTCCTTTTTATTTGGCTTCATCCGAGTGACAGGTTGGCATGCCTGCAACCAAGAAGAAGTTATTTGTCTTTACGACAATCCCTATTCTACCAATAACTAACTTCTTTGTCAACAGATTTACTTTCTTTCTCTTTACTTCACCAACATAATGGAGATACTCAACTTCTTCTAAAGATTACCATTCCTAATTCTCCCCCTCAACGAGGAAATTCAAAAAAATCTACAAATATCTTGAAAATTTTCACAATCATGCTATAATAATCCATAGAGACAAGTCACTTAGTCCCTTTCTACTAGAGAGTGCGTGGTTGCTGGAAACGCATAGGAAGCCTAAACTGATACTACTCTTGAGTTTTTTATGAAAACATAAAACGGTGGCCACGTTAGAGCCAATCAGAGGTGTCCCTCTTTTTTGAGGAACATAAATGAAGGTGGAACCACGTTGCGACGTCCTTTCGAGGATGTCGCTTTTTGTTTTTCTAGCTTTCACAATCCTCTGTCCCTGTTTTCAGAATAGGGTTAACACATTCGTCAATAATATAAGTAAGGAGAACATCATGATTAACATTACTTTCCCAGATGGCGCTGTTCGTGAATTCGAATCTGGCGTTACAACTTTTGAAATTGCCCAATCTATCAGCAATTCCCTAGCTAAGAAAGCATTAGCTGGTAAATTTAACGGCAAATTGATTGATACTACTCGTGCAATCACTGAAGATGGTAGCCTTGAAATCGTGACACCTGACCACGAAGATGCCCTTCCAATCTTGCGTCACTCAGCTGCTCACTTGTTCGCCCAAGCAGCTCGTCGTCTGTTCCCAGACATTCACTTGGGAGTTGGCCCAGCCATCGAAGACGGCTTCTACTACGATACTGACAACACTGCTGGTCAAATCTCTAACGAAGACCTTCCACGTATCGAAGAAGAAATGCAAAAGATCGTCAAAGAAAACTTCCCATCAATCCGTGAAGAAGTGACTAAAGATGAGGCCCGTGAAATCTTCAAGAACGACCCTTATAAGTTGGAATTGATTGAAGAACACTCTGAAGACGAAGGTGGTTTGACTATCTATCGTCAAGGTGAGTATGTAGACCTTTGCCGTGGCCCTCACGTCCCATCAACAGGCCGCATCCAAATCTTCCACCTTCTCCATGTAGCAGGTGCTTACTGGCGTGGAAATAGCGACAACGCTATGATGCAACGTATCTATGGTACAGCTTGGTTTGACAAGAAAGACTTGAAAAACTACCTTCAAATGCGTGAAGAAGCTAAGGAACGTGACCACCGTAAACTTGGTAAAGAGCTTGATCTCTTCATGATTTCTCAAGAGGTTGGTCAAGGACTTCCATTCTGGTTGCCAAATGGTGCGACTATCCGTCGTGAGTTGGAACGCTACATCGTCGACAAAGAATTGGCTTCTGGCTACCAACACGTTTACACTCCACCACTTGCTTCTGTTGAACTTTACAAGACTTCTGGTCACTGGGATCATTACCAAGAAGACATGTTCCCAACTATGGACATGGGTGACGGGGAAGAATTCGTCCTTCGTCCAATGAACTGCCCACACCACATTCAAGTCTTTAAACACCATGTTCACTCTTACCGTGAATTGCCAATCCGTATCGCTGAAATCGGTATGATGCACCGTTATGAAAAATCTGGTGCCCTTACTGGTCTTCAACGTGTACGTGAAATGTCACTCAACGACGGTCACCTCTTCGTTACTCCAGAGCAAATCCAAGAAGAATTCCAACGTGCCCTTCAGTTGATTATCGATGTTTATGAAGATTTCAACTTGACTGAATACCGCTTCCGTCTCTCTCTTCGCGACCCTCAAGATACTCATAAGTACTTTGATAACGATGAGATGTGGGAAAATGCCCAAACCATGCTTCGTGCAGCTCTTGATGAAATGGGCGTTGACTACTTTGAAGCCGAAGGTGAAGCAGCCTTCTACGGACCAAAATTGGATATCCAGGTTAAGACTGCCCTTGGTAAAGAAGAGACCCTTTCAACTATCCAACTTGACTTCTTGCTTCCAGAACGCTTCGACCTCAAATATATCGGAGCTGATGGTGAAGAGCACCGTCCAGTTATGATTCACCGCGGGGTTATCTCAACTATGGAACGCTTCACAGCGATCTTGATTGAGAACTACAAGGGTGCCTTCCCAACATGGCTTGCACCACACCAAGTAACCCTCATCCCAGTATCTAACGAAAAACACGTGGACTATGCTTGGGAAGTAGCTAAGAAACTCCGTGACCGTGGGGTTCGTGCTGACGTGGATGAACGCAATGAGAAAATGCAGTTCAAGATTCGTGCTTCACAAACAAGCAAGATTCCTTACCAATTGATCGTTGGGGACAAGGAAATGGAAGACGGAACAGTCAATGTTCGTCGCTACGGCCAAAAAGAAACACAAACTGTCTCAGTTGATGACTTTGTCCAAGCTATCCTTGCTGATATCGCCAACAAATCACGCGTTGAGAAATAAGATATAAAACCTGGGATAAAATCCTAGCTACCTAAAAAGCAACAACTATTTCAGCTGTTGCTTTTTATATTTTATTTAACCTGAGCTAGTAGTGATTGGTCAAACCACCACAAATGATATTCTCCCAAGATTTGCTTTCATGAGTTAGATAAGGTCAATATCCTCAATCCTTGTCTGCTTCATTTTCTTTTACTAGATCTTTTTGTGAATCCTTTTCAGATAGCTTTTGATCTATATACTTGTTAATGGTTTCATAAAATTCCTTGGTCATCTCACTATCTAATTTTGTCGAATTATGGACTTGATTGACTTTCAATTGAACAGATTGAATACCGTAAGAGGCTTGTTTTTGGTGGAGTGTTT
>NZ_DXLC01000144.1:0-3621 GCF_019414905.1 Streptococcus sp.
CGTGATGGTGTCCTAAATGAAGCAGGGGCAGAAGTCTACTATCTCTGGACCAGTTTTGAAAATATGTTGCGTGAGATTGCACGATTGGATCAGGCTGAATTGGAAAGTATTGTGGTCTGGAATCGCCTCTTGGTCTATGCGACCTTATTTGGCTATGCGGACAAGGTTAGTCATTTGATGAAGGTTCATCAGATTAAAGTGGAAAATCCAGATATCAATCTTTATGTAGCTTATGGCTGGCATAGTATGTTTTATCATTCAAGCGCGCAAATGAGCCATTATGCTAGTGTCGCAAATACAGCAAGCACCTACTCCGTATCTTCTGGAAGTGGAAGTTCTGGCGGTGGCTTCTCTGGAGGCGGAGGTGGTGGCAGTATCGGTGCCTTTTAAAGAGAGCTAAAATATGCTATAATGGAAGATAGAAAAAGGAGTAATCTATGTATCTTATTGAAATTTTAAAATCTATCTTCTTCGGTATTGTTGAAGGAATTACGGAATGGCTGCCGATTTCAAGTACAGGTCACTTGATTTTAGCAGAGGAATTTATCCAATACCAAAATCAGAGTGAAGCCTTTATGTCCATGTTTAATGTCGTGATTCAGCTTGGTGCTATTTTAGCAGTTATGGTGATTTACTTTAACAAGCTCAATCCCTTCAAACCGACTAAGGACAAGCAGGAAGTTCGTAAGACTTGGAGACTATGGTTGAAGGTTTTGATTGCGACCTTGCCTTTACTTGCCGTCTTTAAATTTGACGATTGGTTTGATACCCACTTCCATAATATGGTTTCAGTTGCCCTCATGTTGATTATCTACGGGATTGCCTTTATCTATTTGGAAAAGCGCAATAAAGCGCGTGCTATCGAGCCAAGTGTAACAGAGTTAGACAAGCTTCCTTATACGACAGCTTTCTATATCGGACTCTTCCAAGTTCTTGCCCTTTTACCAGGGACTAGCCGTTCAGGTGCAACGATTGTCGGTGGTTTGTTAAATGGAACCAGTCGTTCTGTTGTGACAGAATTTACTTTCTATCTTGGAATTCCTGTTATGTTTGGGGCCAGTGCCTTAAAGATTTTCAAGTTTTTGAAAGCAGGACAGCTCTTGAGCTTTGGGCAATTGTTCTTGCTCTTGGTTGCGATGGGAGTAGCTTTTGCGGTCAGCATGGTGGCTATTCGTTTCTTGACAAGTTATGTGAAAAAACACGACTTTACCCTTTTCGGTAAATACCGTATCGTGCTTGGTAGTGTCTTGCTACTTTATAGCTTTGTCCGTTTATTTGTATAAGAAAAACCTTGAAGGGGCAGCTCTTCAAGGTTTTATACTCTTCGAAAATCAAATTCAAATCACGTCAGTTCTATCTGCAACCTCAAAACGGTGTTTTGAGCAACCTGCGGCAAGCTTCCTAGTTTGCTCTTTGATTTTCATTGAGTTTTAAAATCCAGTCATGGTAATCCCCAACAGGCGGACACCTCTTTCTTTCTCGCTTAACTCTTCATAGAGTTGCAGGGCTATTTGGCTTATCTGGCTAGCATCCTGTGTTTTTTGAGCCAGACTTTTTCGTTTAGTAAGAGTTGAAAAGTCCTCGTAGCGGATTTTCAAAATGACAATTTTTCCAGATTTTTCTTGTTGACTGAGATTGAGAGCGACTCTTTCTGATAGAAGAGTCAGCTCTTTTTTGATATCTTCCTCGGCACGGAGAATCTTCCCATAGGTTTTCTCCTTCCCGATTGACTTACGGATGCGATTGGATTTGACTGGGGAATTGTGGATGCCACGAGCCTTTCGATAAAGGTCATAACCCAGTCTACCAAAACGGTCTATTAGGGTCACTTCAGGGACTTCAAGTAGGTCAGCGCCAGTAAAAATACCCATTTGATGCAGACGTTCTACCGTCTTTTTCCCCACTCCATGAAATTTAGCAATATCCATTTGTTTGAGAAAATCCTCAGCTTGGTCAGGTAGAATCACTGTCAGACCATGTGGTTTTTGATAATCACTGGCCATTTTAGCTAAGAATTTGTTATAAGAAACACCGGCAGAAGCAGTCAGATGGAGTTCTTGCCAGATATCCTCTTGAATGAGGCGAGCAATTTTGACCGCTGACCTGATACCGAGTTTATTTTCTGTTACATCCAAATAGGCTTCGTCAATGCTCATGGGTTCAATCAAATCTGTATAGCGCTTAAAAATCGATCGAATCTGGAGGCCCACAGCTTTATATTTTTCATAATTTCCTGAGATGAAGATTGCCTGGGGACAGCGTTCATAGGCTTCCTTGGAACTCATGGCAGAATGGACACCAAAAGCTCGTGCCTCATAGCTACAGGTAGAAACGACTCCCCGTCCACCTGTTTGCCGAGGGTCGCTTCCGATAATGACAGGTTTTCCTCTGAGTTTAGGATTATCCCTGATTTCTACCGCAGCAAAAAAGGCATCCATGTCAATATGGATGATTTTTCTTGACAAATCATTTAACAAGGGGAAAATCAACATGCCTAGTACCTTTTTACTGCTTATTTTCTTTCATTATACCTTTTTTTCTGAAAAAAAGAAAAAAGGACTTTATTTTTTCAAAAATATAATACAGTTTAGGGAAAAATATAGACTGTTTTAGAAAAGAAAGTGTAAAAATAGGGTTTTTCCACTTGTTGAAATCGGTTACTGTATGGTATACTTGTCTCATGAATGTAACAGATGGTTGTTACTAGAAAGAAAAAAGAGGACATTAACATGGTTGTTAAGACAGTTGTTGAAGCACAAGATATTTTTGACAAAGCTTGGGAAGGCTTCAAAGGCGTAGATTGGAAAGAAAAAGCAAGTGTATCACGCTTCGTACAAGCTAACTACACACCTTACGATGGAGACGAAAGCTTCCTCGCAGGACCAACAGAACGTTCACTTCACATCAAAAAAATTGTAGAAGAAACTAAAGCACACTACGAAGAAACTCGTTTCCCAATGGACACTCGTCCGACATCTATTGCTGACATTCCAGCAGGATTTATCGATAAAGAAAATGAAGTTATCTTCGGTATCCAAAACGATGAACTCTTCAAATTGAACTTCATGCCAAAAGGTGGTATCCGTATGGCTGAAACTACTTTGAAAGAAAATGGATATGAACCAGATCCAGCTGTTCACGAAATCTTTACTAAATACGTAACAACAGTTAACGACGGTATCTTCCGTGCCTACACTTCAAACATTCGTCGCGCTCGTCACGCACACACTGTAACTGGTCTTCCAGATGCATACTCACGCGGACGTATCATCGGTGTTTACGCACGTCTTGCTCTTTACGGTGCAGACTACTTGATGCAAGAAAAAGTAAACGACTGGAACGCAATCGAAGAAATCGATGAAGAAACAATCCGTCTTCGTGAAGAAATCAACCTTCAATACCAAGCATTGCAACAAGTTGTTCGTTTGGGTGACCTTTACGGAGTTGACGTTCGCAAACCAGCGATGAACGTTAAAGAAGCTATCCAATGGGTTAACATCGCCTTCATGTCTGTCTGCCGTGTTATCAACGGTGCTGCTACATCTCTAGGTCGTGTACCAATCGTTTTGGACATCTTTGCAGAACGTGACCTTGCTCGTGGTACATTTACTGAATCAGAAA
>NZ_DXLC01000145.1:0-1607 GCF_019414905.1 Streptococcus sp.
ATCCTGAAGCGCTCAGAGGAGCAGTTGCAGGAAGAGCTTCCCTACAATGCAATTACCCGTCAATTGGCAGATATTATTGACTGTAATGCCTGTATCGTTAATAGCAAGGGACGTCTCCTTGGCTATTTTATGCGTTACAAAACCAATACAGATCGTGTAGAGCAATTCTTCCAAACTAAGATTTTCCCGGATGACTACATTCAAGGCGCGAACATGATCTACGATACAGAAGCCAATCTGACAGTTGATCATGATTTGAGTATTTTCCCTGTGGAAAGTCGTGCTGATTTTCCTGATGGCTTGACGACTATTGCACCGATTCATGTATCAGGGATTCGACTTGGTTCTTTGATTATTTGGCGCAATGATAAAAAATTCGAAGACGAGGACTTGATTCTTGTTGAGATTGCGAGTACCGTTGTTGGAATTCAACTCCTTAATTTCCAGCGTGAAGAAGATGAGAAAAATATCCGCCGCCGTACTGCTGTTACCATGGCGGTTAATACCCTTTCTTACTCTGAACTCCGTGCTGTTTCAGCAATTTTAGGGGAATTAAATGGAAATGAAGGGCAGTTGACTGCGTCAGTGATTGCAGATCGTATTGGAATCACTCGCTCTGTGATTGTCAATGCCCTTCGTAAACTTGAGTCTGCAGGGATTATTGAAAGTCGCTCACTTGGAATGAAGGGAACCTATCTTAAGGTCTTGATTTCAGATATTTTTGAAGAAGTGAAGAAAAGAGATTACTAATGACTAAGGCTTTAATTTCGATTGATTATACAGAAGATTTTGTTGCTGATAGTGGAAAATTGACAGCAGGTGCTCCAGCTCAGGCGATTTCGGATGCCATCAGCAAGGTAACTCGATTAGCTTTTGAACGAGGAGATTACATCTTCTTTACCATCGATGCTCATGAAGAAAACGATTGTTTTCATCCAGAAAGTAAACTATTTCCTCCTCATAATTTGATTGGGACTAGTGGACGGAATTTATACGGAGATTTGGGGACCTTTTATCAAGAGCATGGTTCAGACAGTCGTGTCTTTTGGATGGATAAACGCCATTACTCTGCTTTTTCAGGGACTGACCTGGATATCCGTTTGAGAGAGCGGAGAGTGTCTACCGTTATCTTAACAGGTGTCTTGACGGATATCTGTGTCCTGCATACAGCTATAGATGCCTATAATCTAGGATATGACATCGAGATTGTTAAACCAGCTGTTGCTTCCATCTGGCCTGAAAATCACCAATTTGCCCTAGGTCATTTCAAAAATACACTTGGAGCTAAGTTGGTAGATGAAAATCTAAATGAAATTTCAGAGTAATTTGGTTGATGAAATGAAAAAATTTGAAAAAAAGTGTTGACAAGAATCCCAAAAGTTGATATACTAGTAAAGTAATCGACGCGGGGATGGCGGAATTGGCAGACGCGCAGGACTAAGGATCCTGTGACCGCTTTAGGTCGTGAGGGTTCAAGTCCCTCTCTCCGCATAGGATAAGAGTTAGCTGAGGCTAGCTCTTTTTTTCATCTAGTTAAAGTAGAGCAAAAAAATTTGGCTCTTTGTCAACTGTAGTGGGTTGATGAAAAGCTAAGCTCGAGAAAGGAC
>NZ_DXLC01000146.1:0-1488 GCF_019414905.1 Streptococcus sp.
ATCATTGGATACTGGTTTTTACTTTTCTAGACTTTTTGGCTACTTGTTAAAATTGGTTTATATTCGATAGTTTAACAATTATTATACAAAGCTTAAAAGATTAGAATTGTCAAAACAATTTATCTAGGCTTGATTTTATCACTTATTTACTATAAAATGAGAAGGAAAAACGTCAAACTTTTATATTGCAAATAGGAGAAAACATGACAAAAACATTAAAACGTCCTGAGGTTTTATCACCTGCAGGAACTTTAGAGAAGCTAAAAGTAGCTGTTCAATATGGAGCAGATGCTGTCTTTATCGGTGGTCAGGCCTATGGTCTTCGTAGCCGTGCCGGAAACTTTACTTTCGAACAGATGGAAGAAGGCGTACAGTTTGCGGCTAAGTACGGTGCTAAAGTCTATGTAGCTGCCAATATGGTTATGCACGAAGGAAATGAAGCTGGTGCTGGTGAGTGGTTCCGTAAACTGCGTGATATCGGGATTGCAGCAGTTATCGTATCTGACCCAGCTTTGATTATGATTGCAGCGACTGAAGCACCAGGTCTTGAAATCCACCTTTCTACCCAAGCAAGTGCCACCAACTATGAAACTCTTGAGTTCTGGAAAGAACTGGGCTTGACTCGTGTCGTTTTGGCGCGTGAGGTTTCAATGGAAGAATTGGCAGAAATTCGCAAACGTACAGACGTTGAGATTGAAGCCTTTGTTCATGGAGCTATGTGTATTTCCTACTCAGGTCGCTGTACGCTTTCAAATCACATGAGTATGCGTGATGCTAACCGTGGTGGTTGCTCTCAGTCTTGCCGTTGGAAGTACGACCTTTACGATATGCCATTTGGGAAGGAACGTAAGAGTCTTAAAGGTGAAATTCCTGAAGAATTTTCAATGTCAGCCGTTGATATGTCTATGATTGACCATATCCCAGATATGATTGAAAACGGTGTGGACAGTCTGAAGATCGAAGGACGCATGAAGTCTATTCACTATGTTTCAACAGTAACTAACTGTTATAAGGCGGCTGTTGATGCTTATCTAGAGAGTCCAGAGAAGTTTGAAGCTATCAAGCAAGACTTGATTGATGAGATGTGGAAGGTTGCCCAACGTGAATTAGCAACAGGTTTCTACTACGGTACACCATCTGAAAATGAGCAGTTATTTGGTGCTCGTCGTAAAATTCCTGAGTATAAGTTTGTTGCTGAAGTGGTTTCTTATGATGATGCGACACAAACAGCAACTATTCGTCAACGGAACGTTATTAACGAAGGAGACCAAGTTGAGTTTTATGGCCCAGGTTTCCGTCATTTTGAAACGTATATCGAAAATTTACATGATGCCAAAGGCAATAAAATAGACCGCGCTCCAAATCCAATGGAACTCTTGACAATCAAAGTCCCACAACCTGTTCAAGCTGGAGACATGGTTCGAGCTCTTAAAGAAGGTCTCATCAATCTTTATAAGGAAGATGGAACTAGCGTCACAGTGCGTGCTT